>JAURQX010000045.1 GCA_030835905.1 Alphaproteobacteria bacterium | reverse complement strand
GCTAATAAATGAGTGCTTTTTGATATGATGGTCTTTGGCATAGAAAAGTAATTTAGATTTAAAAGATAAATCATAAATTACAATTATAAATAGTATATGTAAAGATTGGATTTGGTATAATTTTGTTGTTATTTTAATTTTTTAAATTCACGTATATCTTGATACGCTAAAATTTAAAAAATATAAAATGCCTAAAAATTCCTCAAAATTGGTTGATTTGCAGAGGTCTTTCCTAGATCTAGGTTTATTAAGATGGTGTCGCCATCGATTATTTCGATAACTTTGGCTTTGTAAAGATAAAGTGGATCAGTTGGGCGAGTGAGAATTTAAAAAACCTTTGCACAACCTATCTTTTGCTTTCAAATTTGTCGTTAATTAATTTTTTGGCTCCTCATGTATGTCTATATACACTGCGTCGCCAAAAAATAAATTGCCTAAAATTTGTTTGCAAAAGCGGTCGTGTAAAGGTTTTTTTGGGTGGGGTTTGATTGGTTTTGTTTTGACCAATTTTCTTGGATGATTTGGCTTTGGAATTGTTGTCTTAAACTTATAGATAAGTCAATTAAGATTTAGACATTTTATAAGGCAAATTTTGGCTATAAATTTAAGTTAAAACCTTGAAGTATATCTAATACTACTGCGGTTTTAACTTAAATTTCTATCTCAAAATTTTATCATATAAAATGTCTAAATCTTAATTGACTTATCTATATCTTTGATGGTAATTAATACTCGATAATGTGACCAGTTTAAACTGTTTTCGTTAGGAACTTGAGAATAGCTTTTGAAGAAATTGAGGCATCTTGATAATTTTGAATTATCGAAATCTATTTCTTGGCTAAGATCTTTGATTATTGAATTATGATAAGGGTTTTGACTATTTTCTAATTCTTGATTTATTCTTTGTCCAATTTGCCAGTAGGTTGTGATTTGTTGATGAGATGCTTCGTCATTTATTTGGTTTAATACCATTTCCCATCTTTAATTGGATTTTTAACATAGATTTAATCAATTTTAACGATTAATAATCGTTAAAATCATTAAATCGGTATTTTTGAGATAAAAATTGTAAAAAATGAAAGCTGTATATGCATACAGCTTGAGGAAGATTTGGTCAGATTAATTGATTAATAATCAATTAATCCATCAAATCGTACAATAATTTTTAACAAAAAAGTGTACTAACTATTCTTCAAAAATTATATTTTGAAAATCTGGCTTTTTGTCTTGGCCAACCATTTGTAAAGATCCCTTTTTTCCACAACAAAAAGTAGCCAGAAAAAGACCAATAAAGAAAATGTACTTTATTTTAAGCATAACGCTAAATCTATTCAACCAATCCTCTTTTTTGTTTTTCTCTCATAATTTTACGATATTTCATAACATTTTTATTATGATCTAAAAGATTTGAGGAAAAAACGTGGTCTCCATAACCGCTGGCAACAAAATAAAGATAATCAGTTTCAACTGGATTCAAAACTGCTTTAAGAGAGTCTATACCTGGATTGCAAATTGGTTGAGGAGGAAGGCCGTATATATGATAAGTGTTGTAAGGTGATTTGTTTCTGATGTCACTTGATCTAATTGGTCTTTCAAGCGACTTATCGCCAAAAGCATATGAATAAATTATTGTTGGATCAGATTGAAGTTTCATACCTTTTCTAAGTCGATTAATAAAAACTGATGCAACATAAGGTCTTTCAGAAAAAACGCCAGTTTCTTTTTCAACAATAGAGGCTAATATAACGGCTTCTTCTTTAGTTTTAATTGGTATTGATTTATCTCTTGATGGCCATAAGCTATCTACAGCATGACTCATCTGTTCTTTCATTCTATTAACTAAGAACTTCTTAGAATCATTATAGGAATAAAAGTAAGTTTCAGGTAAAATTACCCCTTCATTATCTTTAGATAATTCTGGCATTTCACCTATTAAACCGGGGGCGTTATTAATAATTTCATAAGCACTGTGATTTGAAAGACCTTCAGCGATGGTTACTTTTCTGAAAAAGATATTACCACCAACCATTTTATGCAGTATTTTATAATAAGATGTGTTTTTCTCAAAAAAATACTCGCCATATCTGACTTTAGGATCAATTCCTTTAATAATTTGTCCTAAATACAAAAAAGCGTTGGGGTTTTTTACTATTTTTTCTTTATGCAATTTTTCAACAACCTCTCTTAGAGTTAGGCCACTTTCAACAAGGAATTTTTTATCATCTTTATGGTAAGAGTTTGGGGCGTTGAAGTATAAAACAACTCCCAAAAGAAAAAAGATTATGGTTATAACCGCAATTGATAAAGCGGTTATTGATTTAACTACAGTTTTTATCATTAAAAATTATTTAAACTTTTTTAACAGTAAGCAAGCATTAGTTCCGCCAAAGCCAAAAGAATTTGACATAGCATTGTTAATTATTTTTTCTTTGGCTTTATTAGCTACAAGATCAATATCACATCCGTTAGATGGATTATCTAAGTTTAATGTTGGTGGAGCAATATTATTTTGAATTGCTAAAATAGAAAATATAGCTTCAACTGCACCAGCTGCTCCAAGTAAGTGTCCGATTGACGATTTAGTTGAAGACATCATCAGTTTATAAGCGTGATCGCCAAAAACTTTTTTAATAGAATTAACTTCAATTTCATCACCTAATGGTGTTGAAGTACCATGGGCATTAATATAATCAACTTGATCAAGATTGATTCTGGCATGCTTGATTGCAGTTTTCATGGCGTAAGTTGAGCCTCGACCCGAGCTTTCAGGAGCGGTAACATGATAAGCATCGCCAGATAATCCATAACCAGCAATTTCAGCATAAATTTTTGCACCACGCTTTTTAGCATGCTCATATTCTTCAAGAACTATAACGCCAGCTCCTTCACCCATCACAAAACCATCGCGATCTTTATCCCAAGGTCTTGAAGCTCTTTGAGGAGAGTCATTAAAATTTGAAGAAAGTGCTTTTAGAGCTGAGAATCCACCAATGCCAGCTTTGCATATTGCTGATTCTGCGCCACCAGCAATCATTACATCTACATCACCATATTCAATCATGCGAGCTGAATCACCAATTGCATGAGCTCCAGATGAGCAGGCGGTAACCACTGCGTGATTAGGTCCCATATAGCCATGCTTTATTGAAATTTGACCCGAGGCAAGATTAATTAAGCTTGATGGTATAAAAAATGGGCTAATTCTTTTGGTTCCTCTTTCGTTAAATAGTGTTACAGTATTTTCAATTGCTGGAAGTCCACCAATTCCAGAGCCCATCATGATTCCAGTGCGGTATTTTTCTTCATCATTATTTGCAACCCAGCCAGAATCTGCTATTGCTTGGTCAGCAGCAGCTATTGCAAAATGGATAAATCTATCCATCTTTTTTTGATCTTTAATATCAACATAATCATTAAGATTAAAACCCTCTTTGTCATTTTCATCTTTTGACATTTTTACTTCGCCGGCAATTTGGCAGGGCATTCCCTCGCAATCAAATAAGGTAATTTTATCAATTCCAGATTGTGAATTGATTAATCTTTCCCAAGTGAGCTTAATATTTTTTGCCAATGGGGTGACGGCACCAATGCCAGTCACAACAACTCTTCTTTTTGACATATATTGGTTATGATATCTTTTAAAAAACTAAGAAAAATTAAATAATAATTAAATGAATAGAAATTTTTTTAGATTTTTTAAGACTAAATAAAAAAATGGCAAGTCTAATTGCTGACAGCTATTTTTACTTATTAAATATCTTACTAAGCTTCTTGATGTAAGGCTAGATAATGAAGCTTACATAAAATATTTTAATTTGTAATTTTATAAATTTACTTTTGGATTTGTTTTTTAAAGCCAAAGGAGTAATAATAACATGATTCATCTTTAATCACAAATTTGGACTTTGTCTTGTTAGTCTAAAATTTAAGAGAAAAACCTCGTGTATATCTGTGATACCCGCAATTTTTATCTTAAGTTTGATCCTCAAAAATCCTTTATCCAAATGCGTGATTAAAGATTAGATATGTGCTAAATTTCTGGATTATCAATGATTCTATTTAAAAAATAATGCAATATCTAAAGCAAAATTTTGATGCTATAATTATTGGTGCGGGCGGTTCTGGCTTAGCAACTGCCTTGAGCCTTAGTAAGCAAAATATAAAAAAAATAGCCATTATAAGCAAGGTTTTGCCAAATTACAGCCACACCGTTGCTGCAAAAGGCGGTATTAATGCTTCATTGTCAAATGTAGAGGAGGATAGTTGGCTATTTCATGCTTTTGATACCATTAAAGGTTCTGATTATATTGCTGATACTGACTCGGTTGAAATTTTGTGTAGTCAGGCTAAAAAATCAATTTTAGAGCTAGAAGAAATTGGCGTGGTTTTTTCTAGAAATAACGAAGGTAAAATTGCTCAACGAGCTTATGGTGGTCAAACTAAAAATTTTGGACAAGATAAAAAAGTTCATCGAGCCTGTTATTCAAAAGACGATACTGGTAACGCAATTCATAGATCGCTTTACCAGCAATGCCTTAAAAATAATATTAAATTCTTTAATGAATTTTTGGTAGTAGATCTAATCATAGATAAGTTAAAAAAATGTCATGGTTGCTTAGCAATAGATTTAAATAATGGTCTACTCAATTTTTTTCAAAGTAAATCTACTATAATCGCAACTGGTGGCTATAGCCAAATATTTAACAATACGACTTCATCTACTATTTGTAATGGTGATGGACTAGCTTATGTTTTTGAAAATGGAATACCTCTTCAAGATATGGAGTTTTTACAGTTCCATCCAACTGGTATTTATAATCAAGGATTTTTAATAACCGAAGCATGTAGAGGCGAGGGAGGTTATCTTTTAAATAATAAAAATGAAAGATTTTTAAATAAGTATGATCCAAAAATGATGGAGCTTGCTTCACGAGATTTAATTGCTCGTGCTATGTCTCAAGAAATTAAAGATGGTTTTGGTTGCGGTGATCAAAGAGATCATTTGTATCTTGATCTTAGGCATTTAGGTCAAGATAAGCTTAGAACTAAGTTACCAGGTGTTGTTGAAATGGTTAAAAAATTTTGCAATCTTGATCCATTAATAGATCTGATACCAGTTTCGCCATCAGCTCATTATACTATGGGTGGAATACCAACCAATAATCAGTGCAATGTTTTATCGTCAAATCTAGAAGAGGTTAATGGATTATTTGCGGTAGGAGAGGCAGCTTGTATATCGGTTCATGGAGCTAACAGATTAGGATGTAATTCGCTTCTTGATTTAATAGTGTTTGGTAAAATTGCTGGCATTAATGCTGCAAAGCATATTTTGACTTATGAAATTAATCAAATTTTTGACTTTCAAAC
This sequence comes from Alphaproteobacteria bacterium, assembly GCA_030835905.1. GTDB lineage: Bacteria > Pseudomonadota > Alphaproteobacteria > Rickettsiales > UBA1997 > UBA1997. The sequence continues at coordinate 14,067 of JAURQX010000045.1, read as the reverse complement.
CACTCTTCAAAAATCTTTAGCCAAATTTTCTAAAAAATTTAATAAAAATACCGATAATAATATTAATCTATGGCAATTAAGGTTAGATTTTAAAAAATATAATGATTTAAATCTTGGAGTATTTAGAGATCATGATATAATAAATAATGGTATTGCATATTGCCAAAAATTATTATCAACTCTTAAAAGTTATAATTTTAAAAACCACTCACTACTGTGGAATGATGAACTGATAGCCTATTATGAGTTAAAAAGCCTAGTTTTATGTGCTTATGCATCATATTTTTGCGCTCTTAATAGAAAAGAAAGTAGAGGAGCGCACTATCGAAATGATTATAAAACAAAAAGTAAAGAATTTCAAAATCATTCTGTTGTGATAATGGATGATAATTGTAAATTAGTTTACTCTCTAAAAAGTGTAAGAAGAAAATCAAAATATAAAGAATTAAATGAGATACAGTAATAATCTAAATATTATGTTAAAGGCTTGTGAAAAAGGAGCTAATTACATGTTAAGGGATTTCTTTGAATTAGGAAGTTTACAATCTAACTCAAAAACTGCAAAAAAATTTACCAATTCTTCATTCCAAAGAGTAAAAAAAATTATTACTGAAGATTTAATTAAATTTAAACCAAACTTTAACTATTACTTTAGTGATGGCGATAAAATTATTAACGATAAAAATTCCCAATATCATTTTGTAATATTCCCAATTAATGGATTAGATAATCTTCAAAGAGCAAATTCAGATTTTGTAATTGCTATTGCTTTAAATTATGGCGTGAATTTTGAGGAAAGTAATCCTGTTGCAGTGGTTATAAATAAAATTATTCCAAATGAAGTTTTTTATTGCGAAAAGGGTTTTGGAGCTTTCTTAAATAATAAGCGTATTAAGATTTCATCTAAGCAAAAAGAAGATAGTATATTAATAAATAATTTTGATGACTTTAAAAGTTTGAATCTACAAAGCCAATCAACAATTTCAGCAAGAACTTATGGTTCAGAAATTTTGGAGCTAACTTATTTAGCTTGTAATCGCTTAGATTTAGTATCACTAGGTAATGCTAGCGATTCAAAATTAATCTTACCTTTCGCTTTAATAGCTATAGAAGCAGGTGCTAAAAAAATAGAAAATTACAAGGAAAATAAAATAATATTGGCTAATGACAGTTTCTTGAATTGATCACTCGATTAAAACTGTTTTATTTGTTCAAGATGATTATGCAATGATTATGCAAGAAGTCTAATTTCAAAACAATATTTTTAGGTTAAAATAGTTGTTTAACAAAAAAAGGGCTCAAGACAAAATCTTGAGCCCTATAAATTTGTAAATTTAATTTGTAATTATTTAGTAAATGTTACAGTAACAGCTCTTCTATTTTGCTCCCAAGCTTCTTCATTACTACCTTTTACGGCTGGTTTATCTTCTCCATAGCTAATAACTTTGATTTTTGAAGCTTCAACACCATATTTTACAAGTAAATCTTTAACAGCATTAGCTCTTTTATAGCCAAGTTTTTTATTGTACTCTCGAGTTCCTCTTTCATCGCAATGACCCTCGATAACAACTTTTGAAACTGGATTTTCTTCAATCCATCTAGCTACTTTTTTCTTAATTTGGCTTTTATATTCGCTATCAAGTTCAGCACTATTAAATTCAAAATAGACTACCTTATCTTCATTTGAAAGAGTCGCAGGAGCTTTTGACATAAATTTACTACCGCTACAAGATGATAGAATTAAAGAAATTGCAAGCAATGCTGACAAAGATAATGTGTTGATTTTCATAAGTTTTTATTAATTAAGATTTATTAAATAAACTAACATACCTGTTTAAAGATTAAAGAAATTAATTTCAAATCTAAAACCTAATATTTTTGTAAAAATTTAAGCGTATGAGCCAAAATACATAAGTGTAAATACTAAATACTTCAGCAAAAGAGGCTAAATTTTTAAAAACAATAATTAAAATTAGTTTCAAATTATTGTACAAACTAAATGATCTTAAATTTATTAAAAATCAACAAAGATCTTTGATGTTTATTAAATATTAAAAAAATCACTTGTAATAAATATAATTTACTTGTTATTATAGATGTGTCGGGAGTGTATTAAAATATAATAGCTTTATGGTGAATATAATACACGCGCTGGGTTTGCGCGGTGGTGGCTCCCGATATTTAATATAAATTTTATATAAAAGTCTTAAAATTAAGTTATGGGAACTAAAAATAATCCAAAAAATCGCGTTAAAGAAGTTAAATTTAAGATTTATTTTGACAAAAAAACAAATTCTCAAGTAGAAGTAGCTCCAGTTTATTATTATGGTGTTCACGCTGGTCATGGAAAGTATATGGCTTCAAAAAATGTTTCTTCAGGTGATCTAATCTTTGATGATTCAAATAAGCCAATACCTTATGACCAAGTTTAAACATCTGATAAGTTAAATTTATGCCAGAAGTAATTATAAATGGACCTGATGGCAGAATTGAAGGTCGATATCACAAAAATCAAGATCCTAAATCTCCTGTCGTTTTAGTCCTTCATCCTCACCCACTTCATGGTGGGACAATGAATAATAAAATAGTTTATAAAGCCTACAAAAACTTTGTTAAAAATGGCTTCACTGCACTTAGAATTAACTTCAGAGGAGTTGGCAAGTCAGAAGGAAAGTTTGATAATGGTGAAGGTGAGCTACTAGATGCTACTACTGCACTAAACTGGCTTCACGATCAAAATATGGAAGCCACGGATTTTTGGATTGCTGGATTTTCTTTTGGAGCATGGATAGCTCTTCAAGTTGTGATGAGAAGGCCTGAGCTTGAGAACTATATTCTGATTGCTCCCCCGGCAACTAAATATGACTTCAATTTCATCGTGCCTTGTACGTCTGCTGGCTTAATAATTCAAGGAGAAAAAGATGATGTTACTAAAGAGGTTGATTCTCTGAAGCTTTCTGAAAAATTATCAGCAAGAGATGAGGCAGATATTGTGTATAAAGTTATAGAAGATGCTGATCACTTTTTTGTATACTGTCTTGATGAAGTTGAGCAAGTTATTGATGAGCATATTCAACAACGCCTGGTTCTTGATTCGACCAAAGTTAGAAAGGTTAAAAGAGACAGAAGAAGACGAAGAAAAAAGAAACTTGGTGCCGAAGTTAGGCCAGAAAGAAACTATAATCCGGTTAAAGACTTTACTTTATTTGATTAAAGTGACAAAGCTTCAGAAATAATCAAATATTTATTTGCAGTAAATCTACACTATTTTCACAAGTTAAATTCCAAATTACCTTATAAAGATAAATTATTCAATTTCAAAATAATGTTTTTCAGGTTAAGATGGTATTGATATCTTGATATATCTGTTTCCTTAATTCATCAGTTGAAGAAAATTTCTTCTCCTCTCTAATAAAATCAAAAAATTCCAAACAAATTTTTCTTCCGTAAATTTCTTGATTGAAATCGAAAATATGAGTTTCAAAAATCTCTTTATTTTGATTACTAACTGTTGGTTTGACTCCAAAATTTGTAATAGAGTCAAACTTCTGATTCAAATGAGGTAGGAATGTTTTGGTTTTATAGACTCCGTATTTTGGTTTGAGCAAAGAATTTTTTGATGCAAGATTTACTGTTGGAAAGCCAATTTTGCTACCCAATTTATTACCAGTTAAAACAATTGACTCATAGTTATAGCAGTGTCCTAAAATTTGATTAGCTTCCTTAATTTGAGAGTTTTTTATATTAAGACGGACATTGCTCGATGAGCACAAAACCTTGTCAATAAAAACTGGATCAATTGTTATGGTTTTAAAATTTAGCTTTGATTCATTATCTTTTAAGAAACTAATATTGCCTTGTTTATTCTTACCAAAACAAAAATCATGACCCACAATTATGTATTTGGTATTGAGAGTATTTAAAATGATTTGTTCAAGAAATTGATTTGCTGAAATTTGAGATAAATTTTGATTGAAGTTTAATATTATTGCATAATCTATGCCAAAATCTTTTATAAATTTCAATTTTTGTGAGGCAGAATTTATTCTATAATCATTGAATTTTTTTTTAAAAAATATTGTAGGATGGGGCTCAAAGCTTAAAACGGCAGTTGGTATATTTTCATGCTTAGCAATTTCTTTAATCTTATTCAGTATTTTTTTATGACCCAAATGAAAGCCATCAAAATTGCCAATGGTAAGGCATAGTGGCTTATTGATGTTAATTTTATCTAAGGATCTTATGATGCGCATTAATTATCTTGATATAGTGTTGAATCCTTTTAAATAGTTGAACTTTAATGATAAATTAATTATAAACAAATTAAAGTGCCTAGCTTGCTAAAATTACAACAATTCATTTTATTATTTTTTATTTTTATCTCAAGCAATTCGTTTGCTCAAGGTTTTTCTCACGGAATATCGACTTTTGGAAATTTAAAATATAGTGATAATTTTACTAATTTTGAATATGTTAATGTGAATGCTCCAAAATATGGGCATGTAAAATTTGGAGTTGAGGGTAGTTTTAACAGCTTAAATGATTTTATTTTAAAGGGTATTGCTGCCTCAGGTTTGTCTTATATTTATGATAGTTTAATGGTTGCTAGTGAAGATGAAATTTCATCTCATTACGGCTTAATAGCCAAAGAGGTAAAATTGTCTGAAGATAAGAAGTCATTAGAGTTTAAGCTTAGAAAAATTGCTAAATTTAATGATGGTAAAAATATTACTGCAGATGATGTAATCTTTAGTTTTAATATTCTTACAACCAAGGGTCACCCATCATACAAAATGGCATTTCGTGATGTTTTAGATGTTGTTAAAATAAATGATTATCATGTCAGATTTAATTTTAAGCATGGCAATAATCGTGATTTACCAATATTAATTTCATCATTGACAATTCTTCCAAAACATTACTATGAAAATATTGATTTTAGTAAAACCTCATTACAAAAACCCTTAGGCTCAGGGCCTTATAAAATTTTAGATGTGGTACCAAATCGCTCAATAACATATCAAAGGGTTGATGATTATTGGGCAAAAGATTTAGCTGTTAATAAGGGTCGATATAATTTTGACAAAATTACCTTTGATTACTACCGTGATTCAACGGTACTGGTTGAAGCTTTTAAAGCTCAAAAATATGATTTTCGTTTAGAAAATATTGCTAGAAATTGGGCAAATTCTTATAATATTGAATCAATTAAAAATGGCCAAATAATTAAAGATGAAATTAGGCATAGCCTTCCAGCTCCAATGCAAGCTTTTATCCTAAATTTGCGTAAAGAAAAATTTCAAAATATTGCATTAAGGCAGGCTTTAAACCTAGTTTTTGATTTTGAATGGCTCAAAAAACATATCTTTTATAATTCGTATAATAGAACAGATAGTTTTTTTGCTAATACTGATTTTTCTTATACTTCAATTTTAAATAATTCTCAGAAATTGAGATCTAGTTTTTTGCCAAAAAAAAGTGATGCTAGTGGTTTTAATCGAAAAAATATTATTAAAGCTCAAAAAATTCTTGAAGATGCTGGCTATAAATTGCAAGATCAGAAATTAATTGATCCAAAAACTAATCAACAGCTTTCTATAGAATTTTTAAATCAAAGTCAGTCATTTTTAATGGTAATAGCTCCCTACATTAAAAATTTGAAGAAACTTGGTATTAAAGCTTCAATGAGATTAGTAGAAGAAAATCAGTACAAAACTAGAGTAAATAATTTTGATTATGATATTATGGTTGCAGTTTATGGGCAGGCTTTAATTCCTGGTAATGAGTTATACGCTTATTTTCATTCAAGTCAAAAAGATGTAAAGGGTAGCAGAAATTTGATTGGAATTAATGATAAAAAAATTGACAATTTGCTTGAACAAATTTCTCAGGCAAGCAATTTAGAAAATTTAAAACTACTATGTCGCAATCTTGATAAAATTCTTCTTGAAAACTATTATGTTGTTCCGCAATGGTATAGTAATAATTTTAGAATTTTATATCGCGATATATTTGATTTTCCGAAAACAAAACCTAAATATGGATTGGCTCTTGATAGCTGGTATTATAAAATAAATAAGTAATTCTTATGTTTATACAAAATGAAGAAACACCAAATCCACAAACTTTAAAATTTATTCCTCATGGACAAATTGTTGCAGGTGACAATGTGTATGAATTTAAAAACCAAAAACAAGCATCGCAAATATCTCCTCTAGCATTACAGATTTTTACAATTGAAGGAGTAGATTCATTATTTTTTGGTAAAGATTTTATAACTGTTACTAAATCTCAAAATGTAAATAGTTGGCAAAATTTAAAAACTGAAATAAATGCGACAATTCTCGATTTCTACGTTTCGGGTAAAGAGATATTTTTTGCTAAGTCACAAAATCAAAATCATTCAAATCAAGATGATAGTGAAATTGTAAAGCAAATTAAAGAGCTAATTGAGATAAAAGTTCGTCCAGCTGTAGCTATGGATGGCGGAGATATTATTTTTCATTCATTTGAGGATGGAGTTGTAAAATTACAATTAAGAGGTGCCTGTTCAGGGTGTCCAAGCTCAACAATTACACTTAAAAATGGTATTGAGAATATGTTAAAACATTATATACCAGAGGTTGAATCTGTTGAACAGGTTGAAGAGTAATATGATTTTAAACTCAACAAATGCTGCTTTTTTAATTATTGGCAACGAAATTCTTTCTGGTCGAACCCAAGATGAAAATCTTAATTTCTTAGCAAAGGAGCTAACAATTCTTGGGATTGACCTTAAAGAGGTTAGAGTGGTTCAAGATATTGAAAGTGATATAATATTTGCTGTAAATGATTTAAGGAAAAAATATAGCTATGTTTTTACAAGTGGGGGTATTGGACCAACTCATGATGACATAACTTCTGAATCAGTTGCTAAGGCGTTTGGTGATGTTTACCAAAAAAATGAAGTAGCAGCACAAATATTAATTAAATATTATGGCAAAGATAATATAAATGATGCTAGGTTAAAAATGGCTTTTTTACCAAAATCAGCATCCTTACTTGATAATCCAGTTTCTTCAGCTCCTGGATTTTCAATTGAAAATGTTTTTGTGATGGCAGGAGTGCCTAAGATTTTTAAGGCAATGTTTCTTGCAGCAAAAAAAGAGCTTAAAACTGGAAAAATAATTATTTCAAAAGAAGTTGTTTTATCAATTTTTGAAAGTGTTATCGCTAAAGATTTACAAGTTATACAGGATAAATATCAAAATATTTCGATTGGTAGCTATCCATTTGAGAATGGAACATCGATTGTGTTAAGAGGAATTGATGACCAATTAATAACAAAAGCAGTTGATGATTTATTAAGAATAATTAAAGAAATTGATAGTAATGCAATCTTAGAAATTAAGTAAATAGGATGGATTTGAAAAATATACAAGATTTAGATAAAGAAGCTAGACATTATACTCAAATAAAAGCAAAAGTTGAGGATGGTGAATATTTTAAAGATGCTTTGGATTGGTATTTTTTTCGCTATTTAACACCAATTTGTGACAGAACTCTTCTAATTTTGAGTGGCGCTATTTTTACTATTATAATCTTACTTATAATTGAAATGATTGAAAATACTTACCCACTGGTAGAAACTTTCCCGATCTTTTATGAAGCCAAAGATCAAGCTAACTACAATACAAAACTAATTCAGCTTAAAACTGCAAGAATATCAAATGATTTTATTGAAGAAGATCGTCAGTTAAGTGTTGATGAGTCAGTGGCAAAATACTTAATTTCACATTATATAAAAGAAAGAGAAGGTTTTAACTTTAAAACTGCAGAGATTTCCGATGTAAATACCAAGCTTTCAAAAATGCAAAATTTATCATCTGCTCAAGAGTATAAAAATTTTCTAGCCTTTATTGATAGATCAAATTCTTTGAGTCCTTTAAACTTTTTTGGACAGAATGTTGAAAAAAGAATTGAAATTGAATCATTTAACTATATTAGAAAATCTCCTAAAAATTTAGCAGAAAAAGCTAAGGAATATATCGCGACATCAATGCCTTCAAGAGCTGAAGTTAAGTTTAGTGCAGAGACAATTAAAGTTAATGTTGAAACTGGTGAAACAGTTAGAAAAAAAGAATTATTTTTGGTGAAGATAGGATTCTTTTTTGCAGGAATTGATAAAGATAATGTTGGAAATTTGGAATTTATCGTTAATGATTACCAATTATTTAGAGTAAAATAACATCTTATCATGAGAATTTTATCCTTTTTTTCATTTTTGGTTTTGCTAATTTGCATAGCTTTGTCCGGTGTTAAGGCATCTCAATTGCCAAGATTTCTTGGTGCTGAAAAAAAATTTCGTAGCTTTGTATATAATCCAAATGATGTTTACCGATATGTTGGTCACTATAATTATCAAGGAATTATAGAGTTTGAAAAAGATGAAACAATTGCTACAATTTCAATGGGAGATCCTTCTTTATGGCTTTTTGAACATCAAAGCAATAGATTGTTTTTAAAACCCGTTGGTGAAGATGATTCTCAAACAAATATGACAGTTATAACTAATTCAAGGGTTTATCATTTTGAATTAATGGCAAGAGAAGCTAATGGCATTAGTGACAAAAATTTGATTTTTGTGGTAAAATTTATATATCCTGATGAGCAAGATAAGAATATTGTTCAATTTGCTAAAAAGCCACCATCTGATGAACCAGATCTTAGAAATTTATCTCAATTTAACTTTAACTATCAGTATACTGGTAATCCACTAATAGCTCCCCTTAAAGTTTTTGACAATGGTGAGTTTACTTACTTTGAATTTGCTGAAAAAAGTGCTGAAATACCAGCGATTTTTAGTGTAGACGTTAATGGTTTTGAATCACTGGTTAATTTTAGATCGGCTGGAAATTATATTGTTGTTGAAAGAGTTGGCGCTCAATTCACTCTAAGAAATGGCAGTGAGATAGTTTGTGTATATAATATGAGTCTTTATACCAATGGAAGACAGTTGAACTCGTCAGGTCCAGTTTATGAAGATCCAAGGATTAATGTTCCACAAAATATTCCTTCAATGCCAATTCAGCAAGATTTTAATTTAGGTCAGATGGGATATGGTGCAGAAAATATGATGGAACCTATGCAAATGAATCAATATCCTATGAATGATATGCAGCCACCAATAGCAGGATCTGCAAATATATCAAGTCCGGTAGCTCCTGAACAAAGTCCTGCTATTTATAATCCAATGTTAGGGTTTTAGTTTGAGTTCTATTATTGTCTTGTAGCAGCTATTATCTCTTTTTTGAAAAACTATTATTAATTTTGATATATAAGATAGTTAAAGCCAGAGGAAGTGTTACTGAATTTGCTAGAATTACAACAAAATTGCCAATTATTAAACCATAAATTAACCAAAAACTTACTCCGCTAGCAAAAATTGAATACATGGCAAGTGAAATGCCATCTGTGTTTTTGGTTTTAATAGACATCAAAGTTTGAGGTAAGAAGCTTGCAGTTGTTAAAAGTGCTGCAAAATATCCAATTAAATCAATCATAAGTAAGATAAAGATAAAATAATTTAATAAAAAGATTAAAAATGTTAGCTTAATTGACCTATTTTTGGTTATTTTGCAAGTATTTTTAGTAATTTATGATAAATTTTAGTTTATTTTATAACAAAATTAACTCTAATATTAAATATTTGGGTTAATGTGCCTATTGTGGATCAATATCAACTCTGATTTTGATATTTGTTGGAAATTTAACGCCTGCTAGAATATCTTTAATTAGCTTTTGGATATTAATTTTCTTATCAGCTCTTATATTGATCAAAAATTGAAAACGATTCTTTAAGCGACTAATTGCTGCAGGAGCTGGTCCAAATATTTCAATTTTATTATTAATTGGAAATCTTTGAATCAGTTTTTTAGCAAAATTCTTGGCTTCTATTTCTTTAAAAGAGCTAATTTCAATTTTAGCCATACGACTAAATGGTGGTAATTCAAGTATTTTTCGGTTTGAAAGTTCAAAATCATAAAAATTTTGCCTATCTTCATTTTTAATAAATTCAAAAATAAGACTTTGTGGATTATAGGTTTGAATTAGAACTTTGCCTTTTTCATTTCTTCGGCCTGATCTACCAATTACCTGTTGTAATATTTGAAAAACTCTTTCTAAAGATCTAAGTTCTGAAGAATATAACATTGAGTCAATGTCGACAATTCCGACTAATGCAAGATTAGGAAAGTCATAACCTTTTGAAATCATTTGGGTACCAATAATTATATCAATTTCATTATTTAAAATTTTAGCTACCAATTCTTCAGCTTTTTGGAAGCTATCTATATTATCGCTAGTAGCTAAAGCAGTTTTTGCTGAGGGAAAGACTTGCTTGACTTCTTCAAGAATTTTTTCAACTCCAATACCAAGGGATATTAGTGTATTTTCTTGGCCACAAAATTTACATTTCTTTTCTTTTGGCTCATGATAGGAGCAGTAATGGCAAATTAGTTGATTTTTATTCTTGTGCAAAACTAAGTGAGAATCACAATTTAGGCATTTATATTTTTGACTGCAGCTTTTGCAAATAGTTACTGGAGAATAACCTCGGCGGTTTATAAATAGTAAAATTTGTTTTTTTTGCTCCAATTTTTTGATAATTTCTAGTTTTAAAGGTTGTGAAATATGGTAATTTGTCTCTAACTTATTTTGCTTTAAGTCAATAATCTCAATATCATTTTTACTGCTATAAGTTTGATCTAAAACTAAATGTAAATATTTTTTACTTAAGCTATTTGCGTAGCTTTCTATTGAAGGGGTTGCTGAAGTTAGTACAATTGGAAATTTGGCAATATTGCCTAACATAATCGCCATGTCACGAGCATGAAATCTAAAAATATCTTCTTGTTTAAAAGACGGATCGTGTTCTTCATCAATTACGATAAGCTTTAAATTTTTAAATGGTAAAAGTAAAGCTGATCTAGCTCCTATTAAAACTCTTAAACTACCGCTATTAAGGCCATAAAAAATTTCTCGTTTATTTTTTTGTGTAATTTTTGAATGCCAAATTGCTGCTTTAAAGCCAAAACAAGCTTCGAAGCGCAATAAAATTTGTGAGGTTAGGGCAATTTCAGGTAAAAGAATTAAAGTTTGAGAATTTTGATCTTGCCTCAAAATTTTAGCAATTAAATCGAAATAAATTTCAGTTTTACCAGTGCCAGTTGCTCCTTGTATTAAAAATTTTAGTTGTGATTTATGAGTTATTTCATGCCAAATTTTATTTGTAATTTGTTGCTGACTTTCAGTTAATTTTTTAAGGTTAATTTTGTTTAAACTAAAATTCTGCACCAAAGGCATAACATCTTTTTTGGTTTTATCGGAATTTAGGATGCCAATAAAAGCTTTAATGATCATACCTTTACTGGCTAGGTTGTAGTCGCTAAATTTATAGATAAATTCTAGATATTCGTGATTAATAGATAAATCTTTTTTAACCTCTAAAATTTCTTTAACTTTCTCAATTCCAAGATCTTTAGGTTTTGGTTGATTTGTTTTTACAACAACTCCCCAAATTTTTCTTCTGCCAAATTCAACTTTGACAATGTTGCCGATTTCTAAAGTTGTTTTATATGAGTAGCTAAAAACACCATCTAGCGCAGTTGGCAGTAAAATTTCAGCAAAATTTAGCAAAATTAACTATAATTTGATTTGATTAATAACGAATGTAATATTTAAAATTAAAATAAATCTATAAATTTAAGATAAAAATATTTTAGATAGAAACTATTAAACAAAATTGATTTTACTATGAAATTTTTTATTGATTCGGCCGAAATATCAGAAATAAAAGAGCTAGCAGCTTACGGTTTTCTTGATGGAGTTACGACTAATCCTAGCTTGATAGCAAAATCTGGCAGAGATTTTAAAGAAGTTATTGCTGAAATTTGTTTAGTAGTTCATGGGCCGGTCAGTGCTGAAGTTGCTGCAACAAATTACGATGGTATGATTAGGGAAGGCGAGATTTTAAGTAAAATTGCTAAAAATGTCTGTATAAAATTGCCATTAACTATGGACGGCTTAAAAGCTTGCAACTATTTCTCGCAAAAAAATATTAAAACTAATGTTACTTTGTGTTTTTCAGCTGCACAAGCAATTTTAGCAGCTAAAGCTGGTGCTACTTACATATCTCCATTTGTTGGCAGACTTGATGATATTGGCTTAGATGGTCTAGATTTAATTGATGAAATATGTCAAATTTATAGTAATTACGATAATTTTAAGACACAAATTCTGGTGGCCTCAATTAGGAATCCAATTCATATTACCACAGCTGCTAAAATGGGAGCAGATGTTGCAACAATTCCAGCCAATGTTTTAAAACAACTAGCTTCTCACCCATTAACTGATAAAGGATTGGATATCTTTGTTAAAGACTGGCAAAAAACTGGACAAAAAATTTAATTATTAATGTTTAATAGATATCAAAAAAAATTTTTAGGCATCCCATCGCCATTTGAATGGTATGACCTTAAGGTTAGCTTTAAGCATTTTATAAGAAATTTCTTGTATTTTTGGTTTGTTAGAAAGATAGTAGTTTTGCTTATTCTTGGCTATATGCGTTTGGTATATTATACATCAAAAAAAGAATTCATCAATCTTGAAAATGCTTTAAATGAGGTAAAAAAACAACAATCTCTAATAATTTTATTTTGGCATAATCGTCTAATGATGATTCCATTTTTTGCTAAAAGAGTACAACAATTTTATCCAAAATATCAATTTATGACCTTGGCGTCAAGACATGGTGATGGCCAGTTTGTTGGCAATGTCGTGGAAAAATTTGGATTTATATCAATTTTAGGTTCAACTCAAAGAGGTAGAAAAACTTCACGAGGCATTGGTATTGATTCAATTAAAAAAATCATTAGCGGTTTAAAAGAAGGCTACAGCCTTGGGATTACTCCTGATGGTCCTAGGGGACCAAATCAAAAAATTAATGGTGACGTAATTCATCTTGCAAAGATTTCTGGAGCAAAAATTTTGGCTATTTCCTATTCTTCATCAAGATTTAAAGAGCTTAATAGTTGGGATAAGTTTAAAATTCCATTACCATTTTCAAAAATAAAATATATTTGTGATTATAAACTATTTAGTGTTGATCGATCAGCTTCAAAAGAAGATTTGGAAAAAATTAAACTTGAAGTAGAAAAAAGTTTAGATGAGATTCAGTTGCAATCCAGTATTTTTAATTAATTATAACAAATTCCATCTATATAGAATTTTAGGTGAGATTTGATCAAGAAGAATGACTAAACGGTTATTTTTATCATCAAATTGGCTTTAATCAATTTTAACAACCTAAACGTTTGATAAAATCATCAAATCGGCTTTAATAATCTAATAATAAAGACCTCTGCAAATCAACCAATTTTGAGGAATTTTTAGGCATTTTATATTTTTTAAATTTTAGCGTATCAAGATATACGTGAATTTAAAAAATTAAAATAACAACAAAATTACTAAAATTCGTTGATTTGCAGTGGTCTTTAATATGCTAATTTTATGGATAAAAAGATTAGTATTCTTTTAAATAAATTACTAAGATTCCAAACATAATAAAAACTATTCCAATAAATTCTAGTTTATTGATTTTTTCTTTAAAAAACATGCGAGATATTAATATTGAAAGCAGTATTTCAAATTGACCAACAACTTTTACTTAAGCTACATTTGCTAAGGCAAAAGCAAAAAACCAACAAAAAGAGCCAGAGACACTAAAAAATCCAACAGACAAGCAGAGTTGCCAACTTTTAAGCATTTGCTTGAATCTTATTTGAAGATCTTGTCGGTATAACCTATATAGTAAAATGATAAAATTTTGTATAAGATTCATGTAAATCAGAACCAATATTACAGAAATTAGCTGCTTTTCAAAATTTAAAAGACCTCTGCATTTCTACCTTAAATCTCATTTAATTTCTTAAAATTCAATTTTTTGAGAAATTTTTTTCTAATTTACTAAATTTTTCTAATTTTTAGTCAGAAACACGTTATATTCTGGCTATTTTCGTGGTATTTTTT
>JAURQX010000044.1 GCA_030835905.1 Alphaproteobacteria bacterium | reverse complement strand
ATTTTATTATTTTGGCTAGTTTTTGCTCTTTTTTTTGTAAAATTTTTCAAAATATGACCTGATATTTTTAAAAATTTTGCAAAAAAATCGCTAAAAACTATCTCAAAAACTAAAACAAAATAATTAGTTAACAGTGTCTAAGCCTAGAGCTATATTAATCTTAATTATTTAATGAAAATAAAAAACTTAATAATTTTTCTGTTTTTTATTGATATCGTTAACCTAGCTTTTGCGCAAAATATTCGTCCGACAACTTTTGATCAAAGAGAAGAATGTGTTGAGTCAAAGGGTGTATGGCGCAGATTTGGCAATGGATGTGTTGATAGCTGTGAATCGCAATTTGGTAATTTTAATTTCTGCTCAATGGCTTTAACTTATGGTTGCGATTGTGGAAAAGACAGCTGTTCATATCAAGAAAAATGTATTTCTCATCAAGAATACCAGCAAATTAATCTAGAAAAAATTAGGATCAAAGAGCTTGAATCCAAAGAGGGTGAAGAGATTAGAAAAACACAAAGAGAAGCTTTGGTTAATGAAATTATCAAAAAACTAATTGATCCCTATAATATTCCTCTCGATAATCAACAGCCGCAAAATGCTCAAAATATGGATGGTTCAGGAGTTGATAATACTGATGGCAGACAGATAAGTGCCAATAATAATGTTGCAAGTTTTTATGGAGCTAAAAGTAAAAATATCATTAGCGATGGCAATAGTAATCAAGTAGAAAAAATTTACTATAATAAAAAGCCAGTAGTTCAAGATGTGCAGTTTTCAACAGTTATGATTTTAGATCAACCAGTGCCAGCTTCTGAGGTTAATAGTTCAAAACATAGCTTGGTTGATATTGTTGATAAATCAATTCAATTAGATGTTGCTAAGGATAATGAAGGAGATAAAAATCCTAAAAATAATTCAGCAATTCCTGAGATTTTTATGCAAAAAATTATTTCCAATCAAAAAAAGCAAAAATCTAGCGAAACTGTTGAAAATAATGTCCAGCCAGTTGATTCTAGCCAAGATAATCAAGTAAAAACTGATGCTGAAATTACTGATCAAAAGAAGATAATACAAATTTTACCTAATCAGTAATACCAAAATTCATCTTTAATTGATACATTTGGACTTTGTCTTTTAAATTTAATCCTCAAAAATTCTTTATCCAAATGTATCATTAAAGATGAAGTTTGGTATTATTTTAATTTTAACATATTACTCAGAGCATAAATAACCTTTGTTAGCAGTGCCTAGACACTGTTAACTAATTATTTCATTTTATTATTTCGGCTAGTTTTTGCTCTTTTTTTTGTAAAATTTTTCAAAATATGACCTGATATTTTTAAAAATTTTGCAAAAAAATCGCTAAAAACTATCTCAAAAACTAAAACAAAATAATTAGTTAGCAGTGCCTAGTTTTTGTAATAAATTTCTATAAAAATAAAAGTGTCGAGCAATAAAAATTTATATATTCTACTAATTGTCTTGTACCGAATTGTTGGTATTTTCTTGTTTGCTTGGGGCGTTTTATATTTTTTATCATTAATTTCTTTTAATTATAATGACGAATCTTTTAACGCCGCTTCAACTAGCGGTGAAATTAATAATATTCTTGGTTCTTTTGGCTCGCATTTATCAGATTTGTCATATCAACTAATTGGCTTATCATCATTTGTCTTGTGCTTCATTTTTCTTAATCTTGGTGCAAGAATGGGCTTGTACGGTTCTGTTCGATTATTTTTACTAAAAATTGCTTTAACTCCATTATTAATTTTAAGCTCCTCACTATTTTTATCAATTCTGCCAGCACCTAAAATTTGGCCATTTGAATCTTTGGGAGGAGTTAATGGTATTTTTATCTATAAGGTAATTATCGCATTGCAGTTACCATTTGTTAACGTCTGGACAATCTCTATAGCAAGCTTAGCAATGTCTCTAATTTCATTTTCATTGATCGTAAGTATCAATTTCCAAGATTGGTCTTATTTTTGTCGCTATAGCTGGCATATTGCTAAATTTATTCTTCGCAAGATTTTTGGTTCATTAGTTGGAAAACTGAGTTTTAAAAGGATTAAATCAAAAAATATTAAAAATACTCCAGAAGTTTTTGATCAAGAGTCAACAAAAAAGGTTGAGCCTAAAATTTTACAGCAAAATGAAGATTCTTCCACAAAGATTAGTCAATCAGAGCAGAATGATCGACTATCCCTAAAAAATAAATTAAAGGCTTCAATAGCTAGCAACAAAAAGCCTGCAATCTCTAATAGTAATTATCAGCTACCAACTAGTGCTCTTCTAGTTGATCGCTCAAATGATAATAAAGATAAAATTATTAGCAGGACTGTTGTCGAAGCTCAATCGCTAAATTTGTTAAAGGTTTTAGAGGATTTTGGTGTTTATGGCAAAATGATTGGTGTTCAGCTAGGACCCGTGGTTACCTTGCATGAATTTGAGCCAGCAGCTGGTACTAAAGCTTCTAGAATAATTGGCTTAGCCGATGATATTGCTAGATCGATGAGTGCGGTTTCAGCTAGAATTGCAGTGATTTCTGGCAAAACTTCTATTGGCATTGAACTGCCAAACCCAAAAAGACAGATGATTTTCTTAAAAGAATTGATTGAAGCCAAGCAATATCAACTTTCTGATCTTTATTTGCCAATGATTTTGGGTAAAAATATCGGCGGTGAGCTGGTGATTGCTGATTTAGCCAAGATGCCGCATTTATTGATTGCTGGAACAACGGGATCTGGAAAATCGGTCGGTTTAAATGTTATGATTCTATCGCTTCTTTATAAATTACGTCCTGATGAGTGTAAATTCATCATGATTGATCCCAAAATGCTCGAATTATCAATTTATAATGGCATTCCTCATTTATTGTCACCAGTAGTTACCGAGCCAGCAAAGGCAGTGGTTGCTCTTAAATGGGTGGTAGCTGAAATGGAAGAAAGATATCGATTAATGTCGAGTTTTGCAGTTAGAAATATTATTGGCTATAATGAAAAGGCTCAAAAAGCGGCAATGAATGGAGAGCAATTAACTAGAAAAGTGCAAACCGGCTTTGATCCTACAAATGGACAGCCAATCATTGAAGAAATTTCTTTCGAACCTAAAAAATTACCTTTTATTGTAGTTATTGTTGATGAAATGGCAGATCTAATGCTAGTTGCTGGTAAAGAAATTGAGAATTCAGTTCAAAGATTGGCACAAATGGCGCGAGCTGCTGGTATTCATATCATTATGGCCACGCAACGACCTTCGGTTGATGTGATAACTGGCGTGATTAAGGCCAATTTTCCTACTAGAATTTCCTTTCAAGTTACTTCACGAATTGATAGTCGAACAATATTAGGGGTTCAAGGTGCCGAGCAGCTTTTAGGGCAGGGTGATATGATTTATATGTCGGGTGGCAGTAAGATGATTCGCGCACACGGACCATTCTGTTCTGATAAAGAAATTGAAGATATTGTTAAATTTATCAAAAGTCAGCATGTCGAGGAGGAAGATGGTGATAAGCTTTCTTTTGATTCTGAAGATGTGTTAGCAAATAAAGGAGTAAGTTCTCAGGATAATTCAACTTGTGGCTCCGACGGTAAAATTGATGCTGATGGCGATTTATATAGTCAAGCAGTTGCTATTGTAAGGCGTGATAAAAAAGCTTCAATAAGCTATGTGCAAAGGCAATTAAGAATTGGTTATAATCGCGCAGCAACATTAATTGAAAGAATGGAAGAAGAGGGCGTAGTTACTTCCCCATCAATTTCTGGTAAAAGAGAAGTTATTCCTATTGAGTAAAGAAATTTAAATTTTAAAAATTATTTTTATTGTCTTAATTTATTTTGTTTTCAAATGTCAGACGCTGGATCATTGTCATTTTTTCAATTAATAACTCAAGCTGATGAGATCGTTAAGTCGGTAATCATAATTTTACTAGTGGCATCGATTTTTTCATGGTCTATTATTCTTGAAAAAATTATTAGGCTAAAATTTATCAAGAAACGTTGCGACAAATTTGAAAAAAATTTCAATAGTAAAATGACTATTGAGCAAGTTTATAAAGAAGCCAAAAATGACGATAATAATACTTTGGCGCAGATCTTTTTATCAGCAATGCGCGAATGGAAGCAAAATGACATAGCAGCAATTATTGCTGACAAGACTGGCGTCAAAAAATTATCTCTTAAAGAAAGATTAAATGGTGCTATGCATGTTGCGTCAAGTAGATCAGTTCAAAGCCTTGAAGGCGGGCTTAACATGATGGCAATCATCGGTTCTTCAGCTCCTTTTATTGGACTTTTTGGCACTGTATGGGGAATTATGAATTCTTTTCAGTCAATTGCTACTATGAAAAATACTAGTCTTGCAGTAGTAGCGCCAGGAATTGCAGAGGCACTTTTAGCAACTGGCATTGGTTTATTTGTTGCCATTCCAGCAGTGTTTTTTTATAATGTTTTTACTGCTAGAATTAACCGACTTTTTGAGAGAGGTAATAATTTTTCAACTGAGCTACTTAATATTTTATCAAGAGAATTAGATAGGTAATACAAAAATTCATCTTTAATGGTACATTTAGATAAAGGATTTTAAGAAGAAATTATTATAAAATGAGAGCTGTATATCCATGCAGCTTGAGAAAGATTTAATCAATTTAAAAGATTAATAAAATCAGCAATTATTTAAAGATAAGAATTAGTACAAGATAAAATATTCTTACTCAAGGGCAATGTTGTATTTTTTGCTTAAATATTCTTCAATTGCTACTCTTTCTGATTCTTTAAGTGCCCTTGAAAACATTATAATCTCAGCAATATTACCATCAAGTTGGTGAATATTACTATGTCTTCCTATGCGTGCCCCATTATAAGAAATAAGCTGCGCTGGTCCAAGATCAGATCCTACATCTGGAGTGACTTTTTGACCATTGATCCATAAAAATCTGCTATCAGGACTAGCTTTGCTATTTAACATAATGTTAAAGATATAGGGAGTATTAAGTGCCAGTAATGGGGAGGGTGTATAAATTAGGTTATAGGCATATTGTGAAAAATTTATTGAATTATTACTTTGAAAGCCAAAATGAAGAACTTCGTGTGATGAAGTACCAGTTCCACCAATAAATTTATCATACCTGCCATTTGATCGTCTTGAACCAACTATAAATATTGTATAATCAGTGCCAATAAGAAAGCTACCATTAAAATCAAGATGGACGTTAGCTCTATCAAAATCAAGCGCAGGAATACTGCCAAAAACATCGGTACGATAGATTGGTTGATTCTCAGTAGTTGCTTTTGTGGCATTGTTTTTTTTGAATGATCTGAGATTTTGATTGTACCAAGTTGTTACTGAACTACCATTGCCAACATTTGCATCAAAACTACTTTCTAAAGTGGTTTCAAGCCATAAATCTAAATTTGCAGTACGATTAACTGGTGAATTACTTGTGGTATTTCTAGCAGTGGCTAGTTGCGTTTTTTTATAAAGCTGACCACCTTTAACAACCCCCGCTACCAATAAACCAATTATTAAAATTACTATTGATAATTCTATTAAAGAAAAAGCTTTTTTGCTAGTTAGTTTCATGATAAAGATGAATTTATAATATAAATGCCTGATAAGAGAGCTCTTCTAAAAGAAAAAAGTTTAAACTAAAGCAAAAAATATAAATTTTTTTTTATTCTATTGCAATGTTATATTTTTTGCTGAGGTAATTTTCGATATCTATTCTTTCAGATTTTTTAAGAGCTCTTGAATAAAATATTAGCTCGAGAATATTTCCATTATAAGGGCCGTTAATTGATGTTCCACCTATTGCAGCTCCGTTGAATGATACTAGTTTATTATCTGTGTTAATATCTTGCGCATCAGGATTCTGACCGCCCGCAAACCAGTATTTCCTTTCGTCAGTATCTTTGTTAAACATTATAGTATGCATATAAAGTTTATTTATTTTAAAACCTGATGGCGGAGCATAGCCAACATAGCCATTATATTGCGCATATCCAAAAACGCCATTTTTTCTATGACCAAAATAGAAAGTTTTGTTTTTAACATTATTAGAGCCAGCTAAAAACTGGTCATTTTCATTTAAGATATCAATAGATCCAATAGCAAAGGCAGTAAAACTTGAGTCTATTAAAAAATTTCCATCAAAAGCTAAAGACTGGCTACCGCTGAAGTAAACAGCTGGAACTCCTTCAAAAACATTGGTACGATATGTTGGTTGAGATGAAGATGTACCTTGTGAAGGGTTGTTTTTGTTGTATGCCTTAGAATTCTGATCGTACCAAATTGATATCTGTTCGCCATCTTTAATTCCTTCATCAAAGCTACTTTTAAGAGAAGTTTCTAACCATAGCTCAAGATTATCAATTGCTAAAACTGGAGAATTTTTGGTAAGAGTAACAGCTTTGGCAAGTTTAGTTTTGGCAATAATAGTTTTAGTGCTAGAAATAAGAGTAAGCAACATGCCAATAATTACCAAAACTACAGAGATCTCAATAAGAGAAAAGGCTTTATATAATACATTTTGCTTGTTTAACACAGATTATCGATTAATTTTAATGCTATATTTTTGGCCAAGATAATCTTCAATTGCTACTCTTTCTGAGTTTTTAAGTGTTCTGGAAAACATGATTAATTCTAAAATATGTCCACTATAAAAGTCGGAAATATCTTTATATCTTCCTATAGATGCATTAGTATAAGAAGTCAGAGCTGCAGTTTGTGCTGGAGCACTACCAGTTGAAGAATAGCCATTTTGGTAAAATCTATATAACTTGCCAGATGTTTTACTAAAGCTAATAACATGAATATAAGGTTTATTGATTGATATTGTTGGGCTTGGAGTAAGGTTCATATCATTAGTATAATGTGCTTGAGTTAGAGTATTTGAGAATCTATATCCTAGAACAAGATTTTGATTAGGTCCACTACTACTAGTACCACCTAAAAAATAATTTCCATTCTTGTTTGAGTTTCTTATATCAACCACAAATATAGTATAATCACTACCTACTAAGAAATTAGCATTATATGGCAAAAAATCATTTGCACCATCAAATTTAACGCTAGGGATACCATTATAATAATTTTCTTGATAGATTGGCCTGTTACCAGTGGTATTTTGAGTTGGGTTAATTTTGTTCTGTACATCTAATTTTTGATCTAGCCAAGTAGATACTTGATTGCCATCCTTAATTCCTGCTACAAAACTACTTTTTAAAGAAGTTTCTAACCACATTTTTAAATCTTTAGTGCGATTAACAGGTGAATTACTTGTGATATTTTGCGCTGAGGTTAGCTGTATTTTTTGATAAAGACTAGTACCCTTAATAATTCCAGCAACTAATAAACCAATGATTAGAATCGTAATTGATAACTCAATCAATGAAAATGCGAATTTGTTTTTATTTAACTTCATTTGATATAAAATTTATAGATTAATAAATGCTATTACTCTATTTATTAATAAATGCTATTACTCTATTTATTAAATCTAAAAGAAAATTTCTTTGGTTAAAATAAAATAGTTTTATGAACGGGTCAATAGCATTGGTAAATAAACTAAAATTAACTAATTAATTAATTAATTTTTGTTAAACTTAATTGGGCCATCTGCGCGACCATTTACAAATTGATCCAAAAAAGGATTATTTGAAGAATACATATCTTTAGCATCGCCAAACCATATAATTTCACCATGGTAAAGCATGGCAATCTTATCGGCAATTTTTTTAGCTGAAGCCATATCATGAGTTATAGTAATAGAGCTAGCTCCTAATTCTTTTGAGTTTGAAATTATTAGATCATTAATTACATCAGCCATAATTGGATCTAGTCCAGTAGTAGGTTCGTCAAAAAATATTATTTCAGGATTTGCAGCGATAGCCCTTGCCAAAGAGGCTCTTTTTTGCATACCGCCCGATAATTCAGAAGGGTAAAGATCTGCCGTTTTTTCACTTAAGCCAACCGCTTTTAATTTTGATATGGCAATTTCTTTGGCATCTTTCTTATCTAGTTTTTTTTGATAAAGTAGGCGAAAAGCTACATTTTCCCAGATAGTTAATGAGTCAAAAAGAGCGCCACCTTGAAATAAAAAGCCAATTTTTGCCATTAAGGAATCATGGTGCTTTGCGCCTAATTTTGTAATTTCTTGACCATCAATTTTGATACTGCCCGAAGTTGGTTCCATCAAGGTCGAAATATTTTTGATGAGAACCGATTTGCCACTTCCCGAACCTCCCAAAATTACAACAGACTCACCTTTTTTAACCTCGAAATTAACATTTTTTAGAACCTCTTTACTGCCAAAGCTCTTAGATAATTTAGAGACTTTAATCTTAACGTTACTCATTTTACTTAATTTTGCTTAGCTCAGCTTCAATGATATTTTTAATTTTTAAATAATCAGTATAGCCAGCAGAGGATTGGCCGTTAATGAAAAATGTTGGTGTTGAATTGATTTGTAATTCTTTAGAGGCTTCCATTCTACCTTTTAGAATTGTTTCGGCAATATCTTTGCGTTCAAGGCAGGATTTGAATTGCTCTTCATCAATTCCTTGTATTTTAGCAACAATTTCTATTTTTTTGATAAAATCTTGATCAAAAGCCCAAGAATCTTGCGATTTAAACAGTAACTTTAAAAATTCATAATATTTATTGGTTGACTCAACTGTTTTATTATCACTATAGCATCTGGCAACAACACCGGCACTTAACGCTGGTTGATTTAGTGGGAAATCGCGAAATATAAATTTCACCAAACCTTGATCAATATATTCATTTTTAAGCTTAGGAAAAGCGTCGCGCACAAAATACGCACAATGCGGGCAAGATAAAGAAGCATATTCGATAATAGTAATTGGTGCGTTTTGATTTCCTAAAATCATGTCATTTGGCATGATTTCAAGTATTTTGCTTTCAATTTTATTGATATCAATACTTGACTTGCTATCTTCTTGCGCTTTAGCACTATTTATAACTTCTTTTTGAATTAGATCCTGTTCATTTTTTTGCGGCTCAAGCTCTTTGGCTGACATATTGTCATATTTAAAGGAAGTTTTTGTTTGAAAATTGCTAACAACTATTAACAATAAAACAAAGGAAAAAATAACAATACTAGCAATGACAATTGGTTTCTTTTTCATATTTTAGTATGTAAATTTTGTTAAAAAATTAGCTTTACAAAATAGCCCTATATTTTACTGATATTTTATTTATTCAACCAATTTTTGATATGTTATTATGAACAAAATTTCAGTTTTTATTATTACATTAAACGAAGCGGATAGAATTTTGCCGATTTTGAATTCGGTAAAAATTTTTGCCGATGAAATTTTAGTGATAGATTCTGGAAGTGTTGATGATACGCAAAAAATTGCCAAAGATTTTGGTGCTAAAGTAATTTTTAATGAGTGGCAGGGATATGGTCAGCAAAAAATATTTGGTGAAAAATCATGTCAAAATGATTGGATTTTAAATATTGATGCTGATGAAGAGCTATCTGAAGAATTGGCGCAAGAAATTTTAAAACTTAAAGAAAATTCACAAATTGATAATTTTTGTGGTTATCGAGTTAAAATAGTTAATAAATTTCGCTTCGAAAAAAAACCAAAAAAATGGGCTTATTATTATAATCAACTGCGTTTATATAATAGAAACTTTGGTGGATTTAGAAATAGTTCGGTGCATGATTCGGTGGTTATCAAAGAAGAATTTGGGCAAAAAATTGGGCAGTTAGACAATATAATTTATCACCAATCTTTTCGATCTTACCAACATTGGCTTGATAAAATTAATTATTACTCTCAAATGCAAGCTGACGATTCTTGTAAAAGAGGTAAAAAAATTTCAAATTTGAAGATAATATTCACTCCTTTTTTTGGCTTTTTTAAAGCTTATTTTGTTCGCCGCTATTTTATTTATGGTTTTAAAGGCTTTATTTATAGCTATTTATTCGCCTTTTCTAGGTTTGCTAAAGCAATTAAACATGCTGAAAAAATTGAAGAAAAGTCTTGTTGAATATTTTTTTAAAAAAATTTTGATTGATTTTAAGTAAATCTGTTGCTAAAAACGCTCAAGATCCTTTATTTTCAAGCTTTCTTGCCATTCTAGACAAAACTTGCAATTTGTGCTATAATAGCTTTATGTTAAAAAATATTAAAAATATTTAGAGAGGTTTTATGAGTATTAAATCGCAAAAAGAGTTAGATTTTTTTAAATCTTTACCAAAAGACGCTGCTAAAATACTTGATATAATTGAAAAAATTCAAGACCACACTGCTAACCTAAGAAAGCAAATAATGTCTGAGTTAAGGCCAACTAGCAATATAATTCACCTTAAATTGAATGATATTGACAGTTAGGAACTGTTGCAAATAGTCATTAAGAGGCTTTTTATAGGTCTCTAAATGACGCAAAGGCACCGTAAGTGGTATTGCCTACTTTTTTTGTAAGTTGTAGGTAAAAAACCTTGCACCCTGCAAAGATTGTTTAAATAAATTTATAAATTTGCGCTTAAGGTAATAAATATTGTTTAATTTCTATAAATATGTCTATAAATGTTGCGGTTAACGGCCTTGGTAGAATTGGTCGTTGTGTTGTTCGTGCTATTTTTGAAAATAACAAATATTCAAATATAAATTTGGTAGCAATCAATGCTTCAGCGCCACTTGAAACTCTTGCGCACTTGCTTCGCTATGATTCGGTTCATGGAATTTTCACCAAAAAGGTTGAGATTGGATCAAATAGTTTGATCATTGATGGTAAAGAGGTAAAAATTGTTAATGATCGAAATCCCGCTAATTTGCCTTGGCAAGATCTTAAAGTCGATGTGGTTTTTGAGTGTACCGGTGTATTTACCACGACTCCAAAAGCAATGGCGCATATTGAAGCTGGGGCTAAAAAAGTGTTAATTTCAGCTCCTCCAAAAGATGAAGAAACTAAAACTATAGTTTATGGTGTAAATCAAGACAAAATAAGCAAAGATGATAAAGTGCTTTCGGTTGGTTCTTGCACTACTAACTGTTTAGCGCCAGTTGTTAAGGCTGTTAACGACAAAATTGGGATTGAAAAAGGTTTTATGACCACAATTCATGCTTATACCAATGATCAAAATATAGTTGATAATGCGCATAAAGATTTACGTCGAGCTAGAGCTTGTGCTATGTCAATGATCCCAACTTCGACAGGTGCAGCCAAAGCAATTGGTTTGGTTTTGCCAGAGCTTAAAGGAAAGCTTGATGGCGGAGCGGTGCGCGTGCCAACGCCAAATGTTTCAATGGTTGATCTTAATTTTTTGGCTAAAAGAGATACTAGTAAAGAAGAAATTAATGCTACAATTAAAGAATATAGCCAAAATAGCATGAAAGAAGTTTTGCGCTATGTTGATGAGCCACTGGTTTCAATTGATTTTAACCATAGCGATCACAGCTCTTGCTTTGATGCTACGCAAACCAAAGTCATGGGTGGTAATTTTGTTAAAATCTGCTCTTGGTATGATAATGAGTGGGCATTTTCGCTAAGAATGCTTGATATTTGTAAGATATTTTAATAAAGACCTTTGCTGCAACCAACGAATTTAGGTAATTTTACTTACAAAATATTTTTTTATTTCTGTAGTAAGTTGCAAATTACTCAAAATTACTTCGTAATTTCTGCGTCATTTGAGTCGTTATTTTGATTTTTTAAATTCACGTATATCAACTGGTACTGCTAAAATTTAAAAAATAATTGCCATAAAAATTCCTCAAAATTAGAGGTTGTGTAAAGGTATTTAATAAAGTCCAGATTTAACTTAAAAATTTACTCTTATAAATCGTATTATTGAGTCAAGATTTCATTTTTAAACAATTACCTTTTTTATATCGGTAATTTCTTAATTAAAATTTATTTTATCCCAAAATTTAGTACTGTTGAGTGATGGCTTTCAATTAATTTGCTCAACCTTCATGACCATTTTCTCTTTAGTATCATTTCCTCATGAGATTATCATTGATCTCGCCAAAAGATCCAACTCTGTTGACTTGGCATTTAGTTGTTCGTTGTTATATAAAGTAATATCTGAAAATGTTGCTTTTGAAAAAAAGTTAAAACTTGCAGATTTTAATAAAATTATGCAAAAAAAATCTGAGCATAAATGCCAAGAAGATAAAATGGTTGATCACAAATTTGCTGATTCTGCTCGTTGCAATCCAATCAAATTTAGTCAAATAACTGTTAAATTTAATGAAGTTGATCAAGGAACTCTTAGTGAATTTTATAAGCTTAAAGATTCGTCAATTAATGATGCGAAAGCTATTTTTGGTTCTATTGCTTTTTCATGTGATTCTAATGATTTTTTATCAGAAAATAATTCAAAAGCTGAATTAGAAAAAGTTCATGTTCTAAAAAAACTTTTATCTAATAATTTAAGGCAAATCTTGGCCAAAATTAACTCCTTTAAAATGCCAATCGCTATCGAGTTTCCCGATGTTGATATGAGTGGTGATGGGGTTATAGATTTTTTAGTAGTATTATTGAAAAATGAAGACTGTCAAATTTTTTATTTAAATCTCTCAAATTGTCAAATATATCGCGATGGAAAGGTTTCTTTGGCGCAAGTTTTAGCAAATAATAAAAGTCTAAAATTTTTGGATTTATCAGATAATTTTCCTTTTATCCAAGGATTTTCTAGAGTTGAGGCAGAAGAAATTGCCCAAGTTTTTGTCAATGCTATCAAGCAAAATAAAACACTGCAATTTTTAGATCTTGCTAATTCATCTTTTACAGAAGAATGTTCGAAAACGCTCTGCGATCTTGCAATTCAAAAAAAAGATACATTTCATTTAAAACTAGAAGGGAAAAAGCTTGGCAAAGAGAATAAAATAGATGAAGATTCGAAGTCTGTTCTTAATCATTTAAGTGGAATTGTTGGTATGCCTAAGGGTTTTGGTTTGTCAGAGATGGGCAAAAGAGAAGCTTTTATTGTATCAAAATAATACATTTTATTAAAAAAAGTAAATTTTTAATAAAAAATCTTTTAAATATCAAAATTTAAACTTTTTTTCTCTAAAAAAAATGATATGATTGTTGTAAATTATCAATTTTTTAATTAATTTACAGTATGACATATTCGATTCAAGATTTAGAGAGTTATATAAATAGTAGAATTGGCGAAAATGAAAATTTTGAAGGATTGACTGATCATTTGCAACAATTTAAAGGTAGTGGGGAAATTGCTCAAAAAATTAATGATAAATTAGCAAATGGTTTAACTCCTTTACAGATGGCTGCAGCAATTGGTGATGGTGCTTTAGTAGAAAATTTATTGCATGTAAATGGTATTGATATCAATAATCAAGGTGAAAATGGCTGGACAGCTCTTCATTACGCTGCCTATAGATTTGTACCAGAAAATAATTCACAAAATCCTCGAGCCGAAATTCCGAGTCGTGACCAAATCAAGCAATTCTGTCTACAAGATGAGAGTTTGATAATGGCTCCTAAAAGCCCTCGAGAGAATGGTAATCAATTAGATGTTATTTCAGAACTTGTAAGAGGAGAGGGCGGTGCTGATATCGAGATTAGGGATAATTATGGTCTTACAGCAGAAGATATAATGCTAAAGACTAAGCAACATCAGGCTTTTGAATCTAAAGCAAGAAATCCAATAAATAAACTTAAGGGTATTGAGGTTAGTGAAAGTGATGTTGAGTTAAGTGACTCTGAAGATCTTTTACCAAGCGCGCCAGAAGATCGGGATAATTATTATCCATATTTGCAAAAGCTATTTTTATTAAATCGGGATCCAGAAAACTCAGCTTTTACCAGATTTGGCAATAAGAGAGAAAAAGGGCAAATTACCAATGGCCAAGAATTTTCTGATTGTAGAGATTTGAAAAGCTCAAGTGAATCACCAAAAAGCCCCAAAAAAAAACTAAAGACCAATCAAGAAAAGCCAACTGCTAATGAACCTCAAATTTGCACTTCTCAATTTAGTCCTGCAAGCTTGTCTATTATAGAAGGTCTTGTTTCAGTTGCTAAATTAAGTCATGATAAATCTCACAAGGTGGCTTCGGGTCAAAATTTTAGCGAAGAAGATTTAAGTATAATTGCAGGTCTTGTTGATGTCGCTAAAAGAGATTTTGAGTCACCAGAAGCGGGCTCAAGAATTTTATATAAGGATATAAATAACAAATTTTATGAGGCATTTTTACCATATTTAAACCAAAAAAAATCAGGTGAGTCGCTCTCCGATAGCTCTAATGCTCAATCAATAAGTAGCTTGGATGATCAATCTACTATTGAGCAAAAAAAATTATTCAATCCTCTTAATTTCCAAACGCCACGACCAAGTCCTGTCGCACCTTCATCAACTCCCAATAATGGATTATTTAGAAGTTAATTTATTTTTTTAAGGAGTTAAGGTAACTAATCCACATTTTAGATATTTTTTCTGATAAAGAATTTTGCTGGCAGCGATAATGAAGATGTTCAAAGTCAAAATTATCCATATTTTGGTCTTGATCGGCGCAAGAATAAAAATATTCAGTTTTACCATTTTGGTCGATTCTTTTTTGTAGGCACTGCGCACAAACCCCTTTCATCATGCATTGCATTGGCGAGTTAAGGCTGGTGATGGCATATTTGGCATTTTTAAAAGCTGGCACAATATTTTGATGACGCAATTTGGCAATTTCATGCATCAAATTATCGTTGCCAATCGTAAACACCCTATCAATAAGATCATTGCACAATCTATCTTTTGCTTCCAAATTTGTTGTTAATTCATTTTTTTGCTCCTCATGTATGTCTATATACACTGTGTCGCCAAAAAATGATGCCGATTTGGTGATTTTAAAGATATTAATCTTTAAAATTGACCAAATCTCCCTAAAAATTTGTTTGCAAAAGCGATTGTGTGCAGATCTTTTAATTTCAGACTGCGCGCTGGCTTGATTTGGCTGTGAATTAGCATCAAGCGAAGTTGCTTGTGAAAAATAATCCTTAATCGCTTCAACCACATTGCCATGAAATATTCGCGAAGTTTCTTTAAAAAGTTTTAAATTTGGCTTTTCATCTTCAATGGCAAAAATTACTTGCTGGCAAGAATTTTCCATTCTTTGTTGGCGAACTATATATTCACTTTTTTTGTAGCCAGCAAAAAATATTACTTGGCAACCATTTTGACTAAAGGCTTCGGCCAAAGCGGTTAATGGTTGATTGCCTCTGCCTCCACCAATAATTACTACGGTTTCATTTTTAGGGATATTGGTTGGTTTACCACTTGGACCCATAAAAATACATGGCTCATTTTCTTTAAAATTGCGAATTAGACTAGTTGAGCCACCAGTTTCAAGAACAATACCGCTTATTAAGCCATTTTTTTGATCAATATCTAGAGCGGTAACTGCTACACCTTCCATGGCGATTATTTGATTAGCAGATTTTTTAGCGAAATAATGTAGATTTTGTAGGCGAAAAATTTGCCCAACTTGGGTATTTTTGGCTAAAAGTGGTGCCTTAATAGTTATTTCAACCACATGATCTGACAATCTTTCGATTTTGTGAATTCTTGCCACAAAATCTTGCGTGATTTTACTCCTAAATTCATGGTAACCAAAAAGATTATCAGGTGAACTTTTTTCAACGTTCAAAAATTCATCAATTTGCTTAGCACCTATTTTGGCGCTAGCCATGGCTTTGACGACATTGCCTTCAAAATTAGGATGTAAATCGCCAAAAAAGCTGATAGCTTGATTCTTTTCATTAATTTTAGTGATAAAACTTGTTTTGCTGTTAGTTTTAATCTGTGAAAAATATTTTCCATCTAGACTGATATCTAGATGATCTTCAACAACTGGTGAAATATTTGGTGAGGTGCCAGCAGCAATTAATAATGACCTGCACTCATAAATAGTACCGTCAGTACATTCAAGAGCTTTTATGTGACCAAAATCATCTAAAATAGCTTTTTTTGGCTGCTTTTCTTCAATAAATTCAATGCCTTGCTCAAATGCCTTGTGCAATTCTTCGTGGCTTAAGCGATAAGCTGGTGAATCCTGAATTTTCTTGCGATAAAGAATTTTTACTTTTGGAAAATGCGGAGAAATTTTACCACAGCAAAACTCAAAATCCCTTAAAAACTCATCGGCAATTAGTCTTTCTTCGTCATTTAAAATTGCATAAACTTTATCTTTGCCAAGAATTTCAATTTTTTTGGCGAATTTTTTGATTTGTGCAAAATAATAAGCTTGCGCTTCGCAGGCGGTGTCAACTGCTGTTAAGCCACCACCAATAACAATAATTGGCAGGCGAATTTGCAAATTGGTGAAAAGCTCTTCCTTGAAAGCCCCTGTTAATTGTAATGACATCAAGAAGTCAGAAGCTAGGCGAATGCCTTTAGCAAAATTATTCTCAAGATCGATAATATTTGGTTTGCCCGCGCCAATACAAAGTGCAATATGATCAAAAACATAAGTTTCAAAGGCTAATTTATCAGTAATTGAAGAGCCGAAGCGGATACCTCCAAACATTTGAAAATTGGCGCGCCTTTCTAAAAGTAAGCGAATAATTTTTAAGAAATTTTTATCCCAACGCACGGTAATGCCATATTCAGCAACGCCACCAAAACCACCCAATTGACGCGAAGAAAGCGGTTCATATATTTGATCTATATATTTTATTGGTTTAAAATCGCATTTATTGCCAAATTGATCAATGCCAGAAATTTCTGGACTTAAGGGTTCGATTTTTAGGCCATCAATAGCCACAACTTCATGACCTTGATTAAGTAAATAATGAGATAAAGTATATCCAGCAGGTCCTAGGCCACAAACCAAAATTTTCTTGCCAGTTAATGGTTTTGGAAGTGGATTTTCAATATTTAGTGGGTTCCAACGCGTTAAAAGCGAATAAATTTCAAAGCCATAAGGCAGTGCCAAAACATCTTTTAAAATTCGACTTTCAATTTGTGGAATATTTACCGGATCTTGCTTTTGATAAATACAAGATTTCATGCAATCATTGCAAATTCTATGGCCAGTACCTGCAATCATAGGATTATCAATCACAGCCATCGCCAAAGCGCCAATCGAAAAACCTTGAGATTTTAATAAATTCATTTCTGAAATTTTTTCATCTAAAGGACAGCCTTTAAGTTCAATTTCTAGGGGATTTTTTTTAAATTCTGCTTCATTGCAAATTCCCTTACGACAAGAATCTTTGCCTTGTTTATGACAAAAAATACAATAATTACTTTCGGATAAATTGCGATTGAGGCTGTATCCTTGATCACACAAATCAAAGCCCCTTTTAGATGGATCAATTTTTTGTTCAATTTGATTGGGCTTAACTAAATTCTGGTAATCAATTTTTTGTGGCAAAATAAAAAGGGCGCCAGCTTGATGAAAATTTTTTCCTGCTTTACTAAATAAGGCCCAAGCGCTATATTGCTTAAAATCATCTAATTCATTTTGGGGTAATTGACTAATTTTTTGTGCTAAATTTAATTCAACTTCACCAATATCACCATTAAAGCTGAGATTTGATGTAATTTTGTGCTTTTTAAGGAAATCAAATCCATCAAAATTATCTGGTGCTTCCTTAAATTCTTTAGCGACAATTCTTTGAACAAAATCGCGCTTAACTTGATAAATTATGGCTAAATCATCATGTTTTTGGCGAAGTTGATTATTTTCTACCTCAATTTCAAATAAATTTGCCAAAAATTCTTCTAAATATTTAGCAACTTCAATTAAAACCTCGCTTTGCTTGGATTGATCGCAAGATTTAAAGAGTTTAGTAAAATCTTGTGCTAAATCAATATTTTCTTCCCGAAGAAACTTAAAAAAAATATCTTGAATTTCTACCAAAAATTGATCTTGGTAAAGATTTAAGATGTTAGCTTCTACACTAAAGTTTTTTAATAATTTCTTTAACAATTTTTTCTTCATCAAATTCTATTTTTTGATCACCAATAATTTGATATTTTTCATGACCTTTGCCAGCTAAAATCAAAATATCACTTTCTTTGAGCATTGAAATTGCTTGTTTTATAGCTTCTTTTCTGCTGCTAATTTCAATAAATTTATCTTTTTTGCAAGATTTTATAATTTCTTGGCGGATTTGTGCTGGATCTTCAGTTCTTGGATTGTCATCACTAATTATTGCTAAATCGGCTAAATCGGTGGCAATTTTACCCATAATTGGTCTTTTTTGGACATCACGATCACCGCCACAACCAAATAAAACAATCAATCTAGCTTTAGTCATTTTTCTGCCTTGCTCCAAAATTTTTTCTAAAGAATCTGGCGTATGAGCAAAATCAATAAAAATTTGTGCCTTACTTGGCAAAATTGCCACTCTTTGCATGCGACCATTTGCTGAATGAAGTTTTAATAATTTTGGTAATAACTCTTCAATTTGCTGTGAATTTAGTTGAAATTTGGCAATGATTGTTGATAAGGCGCAAAAAATATTTTCTGCTTCAAATTTGGCGCCGCTTTCAATTTCAAAAGAAAAAGTTCGATCAAGGTAAGAAAATTTAATCTCGTGCCCCAAATTTTTTTGCTTTACATCAACAATCTTAAATTTTTGAGCTTTTTGCCCATAATCATATATTTTTAGGCGATTTTCTTGGCAAATTTTATTAATTTTTTCAAATTCCTCAATGTCAGAATTGATTATTGCTAAGTCATTTTCATTTAAAACTTTGCTAAAAAGTAGCATTTTACAACGTAAATATTCAGACATTGTTTTATGATAGTCCAAATGATCTTGACTAAAATTAGTAAAAATTCCGCAATTAATTTTTATTCCAGCAATTCTTTGTTGCTCAAGGCCAACTGAACTTACTTCAATTGCCACATCATCAATATTGTTTTTTTTGAGGGCTGATAAAATTTTATAGTTACTAACAATATCTGGGGTAGTTAATTGTGAATTTGGAATGTTTTTTTTGATTTTTTCATCGCAAACAACTCCCAAAGTACCAATTGAAGCAGAGCTTTTACCTATAAACTGTAGAATTTGACGAATAAACTCAGCAGTTGAGGTTTTGCCGTTAGTGCCAGTAATAGCGTAGATATTTTGCGGTAAGGGTTGGTAAAAAATCTTTAAAAACTCGACTAGTAATTCAAAACAATTCTTGGTTTTAATAAAAACACAAGTTTGGTTTTCTAAAATTTTATTAGTAAAATCTTGATCAGAAACTATCAGTGAAGCGCCTTGATCAATGGCTTTTTGGATAAAATTATTGCCATCTACTGTAAGACCTTTCAGTGCAAAAAAGGCCGAATTTTTATTAACCAAACGTGAATCGGTATTAATATCATTAATATCAATATCTTTTTTGGATGATTTAATGATAAATTGGTGATCTATCTGACTTAGAATTTTTGTCAGCTTCATTTAATTAAAGATTTCTGAATTTCTTGCGCAAAGTTGTGAGCAGCAATTCTTGGGTTTTTACTTCTGGTAATAGGGCGACCAACTACCAAATAATTGCTGCCATTGGTAATTGCAGTTTTAACATCGCAAACTTGTTTTTGATCATCATTAGCGATTTGTTCAAGGCGTATTGCTGGGCTAACAATTAAAAAATCATCGCCAAAGTTAGATCTTAAATTAAGAGCTTGATGTCCTGAGGCAACAATGCCATCGAGCCCAGACTGCAAAGCTAGCTGAGTCTTCTTTTTGACTAACTCATCAACCGAAATATTTGCTTGAAAGCCCATCTTATAAAGATCAATGCGATCAAGGCTGGTTAAAACTGTAACCGCAATTATTTTGCTATTTCTTTTGTTTAGTGAAGCAGCCTCCATAATTGCTTGATTGGCACTATGAATTGTGATTAAATCTAAGTTATACTGATTTAAATTTTTAATAGCTCGACCAACTGTTTGCGGGATATCATATAATTTTAAATCGGCAAAAATTCTTTTATTTTTTATCTTAAGCCATTCAACCATAGCAAAAAAATCTCCTGACATCATGAATTCGAGGCCAATTTTATAGAAGTCAACAGCATCGCCAATTTCTTCAACTATTTTTTTTGCACTATAAATATCAGGAAAATCTAGAGCAACTATTAAATCAGAATTCATCGCTAAATCTTGTTTTCTTTACCTTGGCGTAGGCGGGAAATATTATCTTTATGTCTGATAAAAATCAAAATAAATAAAGTGATACAAAGTATATTTTGTGAGGGTGGCGAACCATAAAGAAAACTTAGCAAAATTGAACAAAAAATACTTGTTATAGAAGAAATGGCGGAAATTCGAAAGAATAAAAAAGATATAAGCCAAATTAATGAGGTTAAAATGCCAATTAATGGGTTTAAAGCAATCAAAGTCGCAAGTGTTGTGGCAACGCCTTTGCCACCTTTAAATTTAAGATAAATCGGAAAAATATGACCAATAACTGCTGTAAAAGCTACTAAAGAAATATAGGGATAAAAATTTTGCTGATCTTCAAAAAAAATTTTAGCCAATATAACCATCAAAGCACCTTTGGCGCCATCTAGGATAAGTGTAGCCAATCCTAATTTTTTGCCAGCAACTCTAGTTACATTGGTAGCTCCTATATTTTTTGAGCCAAAATTTCTAACATCTTTTTTAACAAAAATTTTGACTAAAACCAAGCCAAAAGGGATTGCTGAAGTAAGATAGGTTAGAAGTAAAAATAATATTTGAAAAAAAATCATAAACCCAGGCTAATCTTTATCATTTTTATTTCTAAAGGCATCAAGTGATATTATCTTTGAGCTTGAATCTATGGATTTATTATTTTTAGGTTTAGAGTTTTTGTTGGCGGTATTTTCGCTTTCGTCGTAAAATTCATCATCTATAAACCCTTCTAAATCATCATAGCTGATAGTAAATTTTAAGGCAAAATTCATTGAAGGATCGGCAAAAGAGGTAATGGCTTTAAATGGAATTTTTAAGGTTTCATACTTACCACCAAAACTTAGTGAGATTTGAAAAAAATCTTGCTCAACTTTAAGTCCACGATATTGATATTGAATTGCAATCGTCATCTCTTCAGGATACTTATCTTTTAACGTTTTAGAGATCTCAGTTTCTGGATATCTTGTCAAAAAGGTTACTACAAAATAATGATTACCAGGCAAGCCACTCTTTTCAATTTTCTTAAGTGTTTCATGAATTACCGAACGCATTGAAGATTCAATAATTTCGTCATATCCAATAAGATCTTGCATGAATTTTAGCCAATTTAGTTAAGAAAATATTACCATGGTTTTAAAAGTAGTTTTTTTTTAGTCTAGAACAAACTATTAATCTTTATTTGTCAGCTTTATTTTTTATTAACTTATACCAAGATTCATCTTTAATGGCACATTTGGATAAAGAATTTTTGAGGATTAAATTTAAAAGAAAAATTGCGTGTATCAGGGTATACACAAGGTTTTTCTCTTAAATTTTAGACTAAAAAGATAAAGTCCAAATTTGTGATTAAAGATGGATTTTGGTATAAGAAATGTTGTGCTCATCATATCATTAGTTAAGGAAATGGTCATCAAATCGGCCACTTCTGTTGACAGGTAGGCCGACACCCCGACAAATCACGATAATTTACGCGAAGGCTTCTTCAGCGTAAACTGGTGCGAAATTGTCATTAGCAAAGTTATCGTTTGCATTTATTGTTTTTGAACGGATATTACTCAGATAATAAAAACACTATCTAAAGTAACCGGCAGTTTCTCAACCGAGCAAAGTTAACCCTTTTAGCACCTGTCGAAATCTATATCACCCCCAAAAAATTGGCTATTTTTAGCTATTTTTGACTGTAAATTGCTATTTTTTTTCGAAATATCATTATATATATCTCTAAAAAATAACAATTTTCGCTTAAAAACTAGCTAAAGTAACTGTTGTCATAATGGTGGAGGTGTCGGGTACCGCCCCCGAGTCCAAATGGTTATTATGAATTAAGTTTATCGCTATAGTGCGAAAGCGCACCATATCAATTTATCAAACCTAATCGAATTTGACAAGTAATTTTAGATAATTTTTAGATTTTTTAATTCTTGCTTGATTTTCTTCTTTGATTCATCGGTTGGTAAACATAGTGGCAATCTTATCTCATTTTGACATAGTCCAAATAATGAAGCTGCATATTTTACTGGAATTGGATTGGTTTCACAAAACATGGCTTTGTGTAAATGAGTTAGTTGATCTTGAACTTTTAAGGCTTGAGCATAATCGCACTTTTCACTAAGTTTTTGTAATTCAACAACTAATTTTGGTGCAATATTAGA
The DNA here is from genome assembly GCA_030835905.1 of Alphaproteobacteria bacterium. Lineage (GTDB taxonomy): Bacteria > Pseudomonadota > Alphaproteobacteria > Rickettsiales > UBA1997 > UBA1997. The sequence continues at coordinate 12,582 of JAURQX010000044.1, read as the reverse complement.
GGTTACTGATATTATGCCATTGCCTCCCATTGCATTGAAGCCAAGAGCCGTCATATCTTCGCCGGAAAGAAAAAGAAAATCTTTAGAAATTAATTTGCGCAATGTAGCAATTCTTGCTAAATCTCCAGTCGCATCTTTAATGCCAATAATATTACCCAACTTAGCCAGATCTGCAATTTCTTCATCTTTCATATTGATAACTGACCTTCCGGGGATATTGTAAATAACAATGGGCAAGCCAACTTTATTGATTTCTTCAAAATGTTGATAAATACCTTGAGGAGTAGGTTTGTTATAATAAGGGGTAACGATAAGACAAGAATCTGCACCAATTTCTTTGGCATATTTAGTAGTCATAATTGCCTCAGAAGTTGAGTTTGATCCAGTGCCGGCCATAATTTTGATTCTTTTGTTAGCAATCTTAACTGCTAATTTGATCATCAGATTATGTTCTTCGTGACTTAGGGTTGGGGATTCTCCAGTGGTTCCACAAACAACTATGCCATCAACTCCGCCAGCAATTTGAAATTCAATGATTTTTTCCAATGCTATTTCATCGATCTGATTATTTTTGAAGGGTGTTATAAGCGCTGTATAGGTATGATTAGCCATAGCTAAAATTTATAATTGATTTTGTTATATGTGCAAATAACTTTAAACACTATAAAATACCTTTTTAAAATTACAATTTTAGTTAATTTTGTATTAAAAATTTTTGAAATTCACCTAGATATAGCTAAATTAAGATTCAAAATTTTTAAATGCTCATAAATTACTAAAAATTTGGAAATTATGCAAAGGTCTTTTAAAAAAAGATATTTTTTAAGCAAAATCAATTAAAACATGCAAGATATTTCTGATTGCGATCATGGAGTTTCTAAAATCTCTCAAGATTTTATGAGTAAAAGTTTTTTAGACTTTAATCCGCAACAATTTTTTGGTTTTAATAGTTCAATAGATCAATATATTCCAATCTTAATATTTGCTGTTATTGCTTTAGGATTATCTATTTTTATTCTAGTTATTCCTTTTTTACTTAACAAAATGCGACCTGATCAAGAAAAAAACTCGCAATATGAGTGTGGTTTTGCAGGTGAGGGTAGGGTTAGAAATGAATTTGATGTGCAATTTTATTTGGTAGCAATTCTTTTTATAATTTTTGATTTGGAAGTCGCGTTTCTTTTTCCTTGGGCGGTTTCGCTTTCTAAAATTGGCGTTTTTGGCTTTTGGTCAATGATGGTTTTCTTGTTTATATTAACCGTTGGTTTTATATATGAATGGAAGCGTGGTGCTTTAGACTGGAAATAATTTTATCATTTTTAAATCATGTCACAAAATTTAGTAAAAAATTTTAGCCCACTCAATCAAGACACTCTTTTAAGTAAAGTGAGTGATGAAATTAGTAATAAAGGTTTTGTCACGGCTAAGTTAGATGATTTAGTTAACTGGGCAAGAACAGGATCTTTATGGCCAATGACTTTTGGTTTAGCTTGTTGCGCGGTTGAAATGATGCAAACTGCGGCTAGTCGTTATGATTTAGATCGTTATGGTATGGTATTTCGTCCATCGCCAAGACAATCTGATGTTATGATTGTCGCTGGTACCTTAACTAACAAAATGGCGCCAGCTTTACGCAAGGTTTATGATCAAATGGCCGAGCCTAGATATGTAATTTCAATGGGTTCTTGCGCTAATGGCGGTGGCTATTATCATTATTCATACTCAGTAGTGAGAGGGTGTGATCGCATTGTGCCGGTCGATGTTTATGTTCCAGGTTGTCCACCTTCAGCTGAAGCCTTGCTTTACGGTATTATGGTTTTGCAAAGAAAAATCAAAAGAAATGGTGGTTTTAGAAGATAATAATTTTACTCAATTAGATAATGATTCAAGATCTTAAAAAACAATTGCAATATATTAAGACAAATTCAGAAATTAAAGTTATTAAATCAAAAATTTATAATGATAATTTAATAATTTTTGTGGCTTTGTGTGATATTGTAAATTTTTTACAATTTTTGAAGAATGATAACCAATTATCTTTTAAAACCTTACTAGATGTTTTTGGTGTTGACATGCTTGAAAAACAAGAAACTCGCTTTGAAGTAATCTATAATTTACTAAGTTATAAGCTTAATAATAGAATATCAATCAAGGTTGAGTTAGATGAAAATCAAGAAGTTCCAACTGTAAAAGAAGTATTTGCATCAGCTCCTTGGTATGAAAGAGAGGTTTTTGATATGTATGGTATAAAATTTAGCGGCAATAATGACATGAGAAGAATTCTTACTGATTATGAATTTAAGGGCCATCCTCTGCGCAAAGATTTTCCACTTACTGGTTATGAAGAGGTTAGATATGATGAAAAACAGCAGAAAGTTGTTTACGAGCCAGTAAAATTGATGCAAGAGTTTCGTGAGTTTGATTTTGAAATGCCTTGGCAAGGTATAATTAAAAACAAAAATAACTAACTTCTCAATCGATGCAGAAATATCTTTTTAAAGCAAAAAAATCTTTCTTAAAGATAAACGCAGGAGAAGAAATTTTTTTTAATGTAATTTGGTTTTGGGGAGTTGTCTCTTATCTAGTTACGCTTTTTGTTATAAATAAATTAATCAAGCTAATTACAGCTCAATGGCTTGCTGGAATTTTAGCGTTTGTAGTGATTGGCTATTTTATTTGGCATATTTTTGCAATATATAAATGCAAGCCAAAAGAGCCAAAATTAAGTAAAATTGAAAAAAAGCTAAAGCGCCAAGAAGAAAAAAGGCAATTTCTCAAAATAACGCTTGAAAAGATATTTTTAAAAAGATCTTGGACTGAGTGGAATACCGCCACCGTTTTAACGGCAATTGATCTTTATATTATAACCAATTTCTTGGGTTATATATTGTAATCAATAATGTCTAGAGCAGTTTTTATTGCTTTGTTTCTAATTTCTGACCTGCTTCCATCAAAGTTACATTTTTTAAAAATGGTTTTTTGGTTGCTGGCAAAACTAATATAAACCAAGCCAACTGGTTTTTCAACACTTCTGCCATTTGGGCCGGCGATGCCAGTAACTGAGATAGCAATATCACTTCTAGATTTTCTTAATACACCTTGTGCCATAGCTATTGCACATTGCTCGCTGACTGCACCAAATTCTTTTATTATCTTTTCTGCAACTCCTAAAATATTTTGCTTAGCTTGGTTGCTATAAGTTACAAAACCATAATCAAAAATATCGGAAGCGCCACTAATTTCAGTAAAAAGAGCCGACAAAAGCCCACCAGTACATGACTCAGCAAATGATATTTTTAACTTATTATCTCTTAATTTTTGGGAGATCTTTTGCGCTTTATCTAAAATAGATTTATTAAAAAACATGAAAATCTAGAAAGTAAAAAAAGCTCTTAAAAGACTTTTGTAGAGGACATGCGAGAGTGACCCGCTTTTATCTACTTTGAGCTGCTTCTTTTCAGATCTGACTCGGTAAATAGTAAAAACGCCCACCCTCAAAAATTATATTAAAATTAAGTTAAGCAATTTTCAACTAACAAATTTCAAATTTGTAATTTAAATTAAACATTATCAAAATCGATTTATTACAAAACATTATCTAATAAATTACTTAAAAGCAATGTCTTCTTATTTGGCTTTGGCTAGAAAATATCGTCCTCAAGATTTTACTCAATTGGTGGGTCAAGATGTTTTGGTAAAAATTTTATCTAATTCAATTAAACAAAATAAGCTACATCATGCTTTTATTTTGACAGGAATTCGTGGTGTTGGTAAAACCACAACTGCTAGAATTATTGCCAAGACCATTAACTGTCTTGGTGAAAATTCTATACAAAATGCAATAGCTTGCAATGAATGCGATAATTGCTTATCAATTGCTAATTCAAGCCATCAAGATGTGATAGAGTTTGACGCGGCTAGCAAAACCGGAGTTGATGATATTCGTCAAATTATTGATTCGATTGCTTACGCACCCGTAATGGCTAAATATAAAGTCTATATCATTGATGAGGTGCACATGTTAAGCAATAACGCTTTTAACGCCTTATTGAAAACATTAGAGGAGCCACCAGCTAGAGTAAAATTTATTTTTGCTACTACTGAAATTAAAAAAGTTCCAATCACAATATTATCGCGTTGCTTAAGATTTGATTTAAGAAGATTAACAGAATCGGAAATTGCTAGCCATTTACAAAATATTTTGCAAAAAGAGGGTTTTGAGTTCGAGAGTGAGGCTTTGGAAACAGTAGCTAAATTATCTGAGGGCTCAATTCGTGATTCATTGTCGCTAACAGATCAAATCCTGGCTGCTAATAATTATAATTCAAAAACAACTTACGATGATTTACAAAGTTTACTTGGTTTAAATGATCTTAATCAAGTTATTGAATTAATGATGTTTTTATTAAAGGGAGAAGTTCAAAGCTCTTTGAAGTTATTTAGTGAATTTTATGCTAGATCATCTGATGTTTCTCATTTGATAAAGGATTTAATGCATCTAATTCATGATGTTACTTTATTAAAAATTGATTTTGAGCAAAAGATAGCCGGATACTCGTCGAATCAAATTACAAATCTTAAAAAAATTGCATCTGAAATTTCAATTGATTGTTTAAACCGTTTTTGGCAAATCTTGGGTAAATCTCTAAACGAAGCAAGTTTTTCTATCTCGGCAAAATTGGCCTTCGAAATGTTGATAGTTAGACTTTGTCATGTTGTAGCCTTGCCTAATTTGCAACAGGTTTTAATTAATATTTCGCCTAAAGAAAATAAGGTTGTAGAAAAAATCAATAATAATGATCATCAAGAAAATGATGATCTTGTTAATGAAGTTTTAAGAAATTTTGAGGGCTCAAAGTTAATTTAATGTTATTTTCAAAAATTATGTCCAACAGAAAAGCAAAAATTTTATGCGTTGAAGATGAGCAAGATATTAGAGAAAATATAGCCGAAATATTAAGGGATGAGGGGTTCGAAGTTTTTGAGGCAGTAGATGGTAAAAAAGGCTATGAATCTTTTATACAAAATAAGCCAGATTTGATCATTTCCGACATTATGATGCCAAATATTGATGGCTATGGTTTGTTAAAAATGATTCGTGATAATAGTAATACTCGAAAAAATAACATTCCTTTTATCTTTCTAACCGCTTTAGGTCAAAGGGATGATGTGGTTAAAGGTGTAAACTTGTCGGCAAATGACTACTTGGTTAAACCGATAGATTTTGAGTTGATGATTGCAAAAGTAAAAGAAAAAACCGATAATGCTCTTAAGCTCGAAAGTCAGCATAAAAGTAACATGAAAAACCTAAAAAATCAGGTGTCTTTAATTTTGGGTAAAGATGTAACAAGTTATTTAAACATAATTACCAATGCGGCAATGATTTTAAGAGACGAGCCTTATGGTCCATTACCTCATCGCAAATATAAAGAAGATTTTGAAAAAATATACAATAACGCTTTAAAATTAAGAGCGGCAATTGAAAACTCATTAGATGAAACAGTTATTGATAATAGGCTAAACGCCAATGAAGAAGTTTTTGATATTCACAAATTTTTAAAAGAATTTATTGCTGGACTAAGCCCTAAATATCGCGAAAGAATTGAAGTTGAGATTGTCTCTAATCAAGATGATTTTCCAAATATTAAATGCGATAAAATAGTTTTACATGATGCTCTAAAAAAGATTTTATCCTCCTTTTTCAAGTTGGATTTAGATTCCAATATTAGTATTAGAATCATGTTTGACCATACTGATCAAATGGTTATTATTTTTAGAGTTGATAGTAAAATTGGTAATCTTGGATTTGCTACCAAAGTAGATGAAAGTGCGATTGCAAGAATTTTAGATCAACAAAATTGTCGTTTTGAAATTGTTGACACTCAAGATAATACCGCAGTTCTAATTATTCCTTCTTATCGCATAATTAACTCTTAAAATAAAATGCCAAAATCTTATCAAATTCTAGAAATATCTAAAATCTCTAAGTCTTTTGAAAAGGGTTTAGTTTTAGATGATATAAATTTTAAAATAATCAAAAACCAAATTTTTGGTTTTATAGGTCTTAACGGCCAAGGAAAAACTACGCTCATCAAAATTATTCTTGATCTCTTGGATGCTGATTGTGGTAATGTTTTAATTATGGGCAAAAACTCTTTAAGCCCAACATCTCGCAAAAATATTTTTTATTTGCCCGAAAAATTTCAGCCGTCAATTTATTTGACTGGCAAAGAATTCTTAAAATTTGCTCTTGGTTTTTATCAAAAGAAATATGATAAAGAAAAATGTCAAAAATTATGCCAAAATCTTGAACTGGACTTTAGAATGCTAAATAGCCCAATTAAAAAATACTCAAAAGGTATGACCCAAAAATTAGGGCTAATCGCTTTATTTTTAAGTGAGGCTGAATTGGTTATTCTAGATGAGCCAATGAGTGGTTTGGATCCAAAAGCAAGAATTAACTTAAAAAATGAATTATTAAATTACAAAAAATTGGGCAAAACCATATTTTTTAGTTCGCATATTCTATCTGACATGGATGAAATATGTGACGAAATTGCTGTTTTAAATAACAGTAAAATCCTCTATCAAGGTTCGCCTTTAAATTTTAAAGAAAAATTTAAAAGCAAAGACCTTGATAAAGCTTTCTTAAAGGCAATTAATTAATTATCAGATAATGACCACAACTATAATCAATGGCAAAGAAATTGCTCAAAATATGAGGCAAGAAATTGCCAAAGAAGTTGAGAAACTAAAGAAAAAATACCATATTACCCCAACTTTAGCGGTTATTTTGGTTGGCAATGATCCGGCCAGCGAGATTTACGTAGGCAATAAAGAAAAGGCGGCGCATGATGTTTCTATGAATTCATTGCAATTCAAAATGGCGTCAGATACTTCAGAAGAAGAATTAATTGCTAAAATTCATGAATTAAATAACGATAAACATGTTCATGGAATTCTAGTGCAATTACCATTGCCAAAACATATCGATGCCAAAAAAGTAATTCACGCCATAGATTATCGTAAAGATGTTGATGGCTTTAATATTTATAATGTTGGCAAATTATCAAGTGGTGATATTGATGGCAAAGACGGTGCTTTAGTTCCTTGCACGCCACTTGGCTCAGTTCATCTTTTAAAGTCGGTAGTTGGTGAAAATTTAGCGGGTTTAAAAACTTTGGTAATTGGCACCTCAAATATTGTTGGCCGTCCTTTGGCTCGGCTGTTGATGCATGAAAATTGCACCGTTACCATTGCTAATCGTTCGACTAGAGATTTAAAGGCTGAATGTTTGCAAGCTGATGTAATTTTTGTTGCAGCTGGGGTAGTTAATTTAATCAAGGCTGATATGGTTAAAAAAGGAGCGATAATTATCGATATTGGAATTAATCGCATTACAACCCAAGATGGCAAAACAAAATTAGTTGGCGATGTTGACTTCGAAAATGTTAGCAAAGTTGCCAAAGCTATAACTCCAGTTCCGGGAGGTGTTGGGCCAATGACTATTGTTTATTTACTTAAAAACACCTTAAAATGTTATCTTAAGCAAGAAGCTTAATAATTAAACCATCAATTATGTCCAAAGAAAAAGATTTAGAAAGAATTTTAGAAAAAGCGCGCATTGAAGCGCAAAAAGATGCGCTGATGGATTTTGTTGTCAAAAATGGCAAAGCTATCACCCGCATTTCTTTGGTTATTCTAACAATTATTATAATATCTGTAGCAACCAGTATTATAAAAAATAAGCGCCAAGCTACCTATTCAAAAATTTTACAAGAAGCCTACATTGCGCAAGATGTAAATGATCTAAAAAAATCAAAAGAACTCTTAAAGAAAATATTAGATTCTAAAAGAGCGCCAAATTCAATTTCTACTCTTGCAAGCTTCCGCTATGCTGATTTTTTATTACAAGATAGTAAAAACCAAGAAGCTTTTGATATTTTTACTAAAATTGCTGAATGTAATTCTTGTGAAGAATTTAGCCGTGATTTAGCTAAATTATTAGCTATTAAAACTTGGATCATGGATGGCGAGATCCAAAAGCAAGAAAATGTTGCTCAAAAAATGCAAAGCTACGCACTAAAAGCAAAGCATCTAAAAGATCATATCAATGAGCAAATGGCAATTTATCAATTGATGCAAGGCAATCTTAAGCGGGCTCTTGATATTTACAAAAAAATTACTAATTCTGCTGAAGCTTCAGATGCAATAAAGGTTAGGGCACAAACTCATATCTCAGATTTAATTAGTAAAATTGACTTAAAAGATGGCGATAAAAAGTAAAAATTTTTTGGTTTTTTTAATAATTTTTAGCCTCTTTTCATGTTCAAAAGATGAAGCTTATGATAAAGAAAAAGCAGTTTCAGCTTTTTACCAAATTGATCCGTTGGCGGTTAATCAAGAAAATCAAGAAGTTATAATAGAGCCACAGAAATCAGTAAGGCAATGGAATTATGGTGAAAATTTTCATCAGAATGGGCGAGTTGGCAATTTTAAAAAAGAATTTTCTTACAAGAAAAATAAAATTTCACTCAAAAAACTTAACAGCATATATCTAGATTTTGATTTAATGAGCAAAAGTGATCATGTTTTTTTGCCGGTAATTGACGGTCAAAAAATATTTTTTCTTGGAGATTCTGGTGTAATAATCGCCTATGATCAAAAAACAGCCAAAAAAGTTTGGAAAAAACGTATTTTTGATCATAATTTCTTAGAAAGTTACAAAAATCCTAAAATATTTGGTTTTGGTGATAAGATTTTTGCAATTTCAGGAACAAATGAAGTAACCGCAATCAATAAAGGTAACGGAAGCATTTTGTGGAAAAATAAATTGCCATCGCTTTTAATTTCTAAACCAATTTCTGATGGTGAATTAATTTATATTGCGAGTGACAAGAATGAGCTTTATGCAATTAATGTCGATGATGGAAAAGTTGTTTGGACTCATTCTGGAATCTTAAAAAATACCGCGATTTTTGGGGCTGCTGATCCATTGGTATATAGTGATAAAGTTTTTGCTTCCTATTCTTCTGGTGAAATTTATGCTTTAAATAAAAGTAATGGCCAAGAAATATGGTCTTTTGATCTTAATTTAAGCAAGGCAATTGATTCAGATTTTTATTTAAATGATATTGATGCCACACCAATTGTTAATAATGGCGTGATTTATGTCGCGGGTAATGGCGGTTTGATGATGGCTATTGATATTATCAATGGTGATGTAATTTGGAAAAAGCAAATTGCAACAATCATCGATTTTCATTTAGCTGGAAATTTTTTATATATCATCAATAACGACAATAAATTAATTGCTCTCAACAAGAAAACTGGTGATATCAAATGGCTAAAACAGCTTGAAGCTTATGAAAATCCTAAAAAACCACAAACTAAAATTATTTATAATGGCTTAGTTATGGCGGGTGATAAATTATTGGTTAGTAATTCTTTGGGTAAAATGTTAATTTATTCGCCAATTAATGGCTATCTAGAAAAGGAGATTAAGGTTGGCAAAAAAAATTTTCACAATATGATCATCATTGATGATAAAATCTTTATCCACAAATCTGGCTTTTTTGGCCGTTACTTTACTGCACTAAAATAAGATGAGTTTACCTAATAAATATGATCACAAGTCCATTGAAAAAAAATGGCAACAATATTGGCAACAGCAAGAAATATATAAATGGCAAAATAATCAGCCAAAATCAAAAACTTTTGTAATCGACACCCCGCCACCAACCGTTTCTGGCTTGCTTCATATGGGGCATGTTTTTTCTTATGTGCAGGCCGATTTTGTGGCGCGCTTTCAAAGAATGTCGGGCAAAGATGTTTTTTATCCAATTGGTTTTGATGATAATGGTTTACCAACTGAGCGATTGGTTGAAAAAATAATTGGCACCAAGGCTGGAATTTATGAAGCGCAAAATGGCCATGGTTCTTTTGTTAAAAAATGCCAAGAAGTGGTTGAAGAAGCTGAAAAAGATTTTGAAGCTTTGTTTAATGAAATTGCCTTGTCGGTTGACTGGTCACAAAAATATCAAACAATTTCAAGTCAGTCGCAAAGAATTTCGCAAGCTTCTTTTATTGATCTTTATCACAAAGGCCATGTCGAAAAGAAAAGTGAGCCAGTTTTTTGGGATATTTCTGATCGAACAGCGTTAGCGCAAGCTGACTTGATTGATAAAGAAGTTGATGGCGCCATGCATGATATTTATTTTAAAGATGAAAATGGCAATAATTTAACCATCATGACAACTCGTCCTGAGCTTTTACCAGCTTGTGTGGCGGTGATGATTAATCCTAATGATGTAAAATATCAACATTTTATAAAAGACGACAAAAAGAAACTAAATGAAAAGGGCGAAGGTTTTACTGGCTCTTTCGCATTTACGCCAATTTTTGGGGTTAAGGTGCCAATTATTGCTGATGAATTGGTGCAGATGGATAAAGGAACGGGTGCGGTGATGTGTTGTACTTTTGGCGATGAAACCGATATTAAATGGTGGAAAAAACATCAGCTAGAAACAAGGGTGATTATTGGTAGAGATGGTAAGATGGTTGATATTGAAGATTTCTCAGATGTGTTAACTTTTGGTTCTATAAATTTTATTAATAAAAAAGACTGTCTTGATCATCAAAAATATCACGCAACTCATCAAGAATTGGCGCAAGGCAAAAAGACCAAAGAGGCAAAAACAGCTATTGTTGAAGAGTTAGAAAAACAAAATCTACTAAAATCAAAACAGCCAATCAAGCATGCGGTTAAATGCGCTGAAAGATCTGGCGTGCCAATTGAAATAATTGTTCAGCCACAATGGTTTGTCAAAATTCTTGATAAAAAAGCAGAGCTAAAAGCCAAAGCAAATGAGTGCAAATGGTATCCAGATTACATGAAATTGCGTCTTGAGCAATGGATTGACGGGCTTTCTTGGGATTGGTGTATTTCGCGTCAAAGATTTTTTGGCGTTAAATTTCCAGTTTGGCAATTAGCCATCAACGGCTTAACAAAATATCCAAATTATAAAGGCGAAATTCAAAAAACCATTATTGCTAGAGTGCAAGATTTACCAGTTGACCCGTTAAAAGATCTGCCATTTGGCTATGAAGATACGCTAAAAACAAATGAAAACGGCAATAAAATTGTTAAAGATCAAGCAGGAGTTGAGTGGATTTTATATCCCGAAACTGACATCATGGACACTTGGGCAACTTCGTCAATTTCGCCACAGCTTTCAAGTCATGGCATAAGTCAAGAAACTGATCTGGGCGAAAATGAACGCCATCAAAAGCTTTTTCCCGCTGATTTAAGGCCACAAGCTCATGAAATTATTCGCACTTGGGCTTTTTATACAATTGTTAAAGCCTTGCTTCATGAAGATAAATTGCCATGGCAAAATATCATGATTTCGGGATGGTGCTTGTCTTCTGACAAAACCAAAATGAGTAAATCAAAAGGCAATGTCGTCACGCCAACTTCTTTGATTGAAGAAAAGGGTAGTGATGTGGTGCGCTATTGGGCATCAACTTCACATTTGGGAGCGGACACCTCCTATAGTGAAGATGTTTTTAAAATTGGTGCTAAGTTAGTTACCAAAATTTTTAACGCTGCTAAATTTGTTGAGCATATTTCTGTTTTAAGTCAAGAAAATATTGGCGATGATAAGCTATTTTGCCATCAACTGAGTCCAGAACTAATTTTGCTAAATATCACTCAAGATTTCGATAAATGGATTTTGAGTAAATTGCATATAACTATCAAAAATGCCACTGCCAGTTTTGAAAAATATGAATATGCCAGAGCGCGCGAGGCTATTGAAGATTTCTTTTGGAATGATTTATGTGATAATTATTTAGAAATTTGTAAAGTGCGTGCTTATGGCTTAAGTGCCCAAAAATATGATGGTTTTGATTTAAGTGAAGGGCAAAAGCAAGAAATTATCATGGGTCAAAAAAGTGCCATAACCACCCTTAATATTTGCTTACAAAATTTACTCAAACTTTTTGCACCTTTTGTGCCACATATTTGTGATGAAATTTATCAAAATATCTATCCACAACAATTCGCGCAAATTAAATCGCTAAACGCCGTTGGCAATTGGCCAAAAGCTGAAAATTTGCCTTTTGATCAAGAATTTAAAGAAATTGGCGATCAATCCTTAAACATTATAGCTGAAGTTAGGAAATTTAAGTCGGAAAATAATCTTTCGATGAAAACTCCGCTTAAAAAAATATCAATAGCAACTAACAAAATATTATCACCAAACCTAATAGAAGATCTTAAAAATGTTTGTAACTGCTCAGATGTTACTAATGAAAATCCTCAAAATCCTGTATCTGTAAAAATATATATTTGACAAAAATTTGGAAAAGTGTTATCATTATTGGGTTTATTAAAATTCAATAATTTTTTTATGCTTTTCTTTAAAAAAAAGAAAATTGTAAGACCCCTGCAAATCAACCAATTTTGAGGAATTTTTAGGCATTTTATATTTTTTAAATTTTAGCGTATCAAGATATACGTGAATTTAAAAAATTAAAATAACAACAAAATTACTAAAATTCGTTGATTTGCAGTGGTCT
>JAURQX010000043.1 GCA_030835905.1 Alphaproteobacteria bacterium | reverse complement strand
TTTCGAAGACGATAAAATTACTGGGAATGCGTCGCTTTTTAACAAAAGCTCCTGTTCCCGCTTTAATCTAAAATTAGCCGTTTAGGGCTAATTTTTTAACGATTAAAGCCTGCGCTATAGCTCCAAAATGACTTGTAATAAATTTTATCGCTTTTCTCAACTATCGTTTCGAAGATGAAAAAATATTGAAGTTAAAATAGGTGATCCTAGCTTAAAGCAATAATTTTCAAAAGCTTCTTAAGAGAATTATCATTTTATTAAATTTATTGGTCAATGAGTTATATTAAATTAGCTAGAATTTTAACCTATTTAGGCCTGATTCCATTTTTAATCTTTAGTCTGGGGATATTTTTTGGCTATAATGTTTTATTTGAATTTAAAGTATTTGCAGCATTGATTTTGAGTTTTTTGGGTGGAATTAATTGGGGAATTGCTATGATTAATAAAAATTCAGAAATTCTTTTAAAAAGCATAATAAGCGTTGGTTTGTGCTGGCTTTTGTTTTTAATTGATGATAACACTTTATTTTTGACGTTGTTGGCCTCTTTATATTTGCTGCAAATTTATTTAGATAATAAGATCAAAAATTTAGGATTTTATGATAAATGGTTTATTAATTTGCGCATGCAAGCAACCTTAGGGGTTATTTTCTTCATTATTATCGCTTTGGTTGGTAACTTATAAGTTCTTATCTTTAAAATTTATGGCTCAAAAAATTAATCTCACTTTTCCAGATAAATCAGTTAAGCAGTTTGATTATGGAGTAACTGGTTTTGAAGTGGCCAAATCTATTGCGATTTCTTTAGCTAAATCGGCTTTGGCAATTAAAATAGATGATAGTTTGTATGATTTAAGTCGCCAAATTAAGCAAGATGGCAGAATTGAAATTATCACTCCAAAATCTGGAGCAATTGCTTTAGAGATTATTCGTCATGACAGCGCGCATATTATGGCGCAAGCCGTCAAAGAATTATATCCTGACACACAAGTTACTATTGGCCCGGCTATTGAAAATGGTTTTTATTACGATTTTGCTCGCCAAAATCCTTTCACGCCTGATGATTTAGTGAAAATTGAAAGCAAAATGCATGAAATTTCTAAGCAAAATTTAGAATTTGTGCGCAAAGTTATGCCAAGAGATGAGGCGATTGAATTTTTTGACAAAATTGGCGAAAAATATAAAGCACAAATTATTGCTGATATTCCTCAAGACGAAGATATTTCACTTTATCAACAAGGTGATTTTATTGATCTTTGTCGTGGTCCCCATGCGCCATCAACTGGTCACATCAAATATTTTAAATTAATGAAGGTGGCAGGTGCTTATTGGCGAGGCGATGCAAAAAAAGAAATGTTGCAGCGCATTTACGGCACGGCTTGGGAAAGTAAAGAATCTTTAGATGATTATTTACATATGCTTGAAGAAGCTGAAAAAAGAGATCATCGCAAATTAGGCAAGCAATTAGGTTTGTTTCATATTCAAGATGAGGCAGCTGGTGCTGTATTTTGGCATGAAAATGGTTGGCTAATTTTTCGTCAAATCGAAAATTTTATTCGCACCAAACTCCAAGAAAATGGTTATTTTGAAGTTAAAACTCCGCAACTTGTTGATAAAATATTGTGGGAAAAGTCCGGTCATTGGGATAAATTTCGCGATCACATGTTTATCGCTGAAAGTGAGCATCGAACTCTAGCTGTTAAGCCAATGAATTGTCCATGTCATGTGCAAATTTTTAACCAAGAATTAAAATCATATCGTCAATTGCCGCTACGCATGGCAGAGTTTGGTAGCTGTCATCGTAATGAACCATCTGGCTCGCTTCACGGCATTATGCGCGTTCGTGCCTTTACGCAAGACGACGCTCATATTTTTTGTGAAGAAAGCCAAATCAATGATGAAACAGTCAATTTTTGTAATTTGCTAAAAGAAGTATATAAGGTTTTTGGCTTTGAAGATGTTAAAGTTAAATTTTCAACCAGACCAGAAATCAGAGCTGGCTCTGATGAAACATGGGATAAGGCTGAAAAAGCTTTGGAAGCAGCGGTTAGAATTGCTGGTCTAGAATGTGAAATAAACCCAGGAGAAGGTGCGTTTTATGGGCCTAAATTAGAATTTACTTTGATTGACGCTTTAAAGAGGGAGTGGCAATGTGGTACTTTGCAAGTTGATTTTATTTTGCCAGAAAGACTTGATGCTAGCTATGTTGCTAAAGATGGCAGTAAAAAACGCCCAGTAATGTTGCACCGTGCAATTTTGGGTAGTTTTGAAAGATTTATTGGTATTCTAACTGAGAATTACGGCGGCAAGTTTCCATTTTGGTTAGCACCAGTACAAGTTGTGATTGCCACAATTACCAATGATTTTGATAATTACGCCAAAGAGGTTTATGAGAAATTAAAAAAGGCAGGAATTAGGGTGAAATTAGATTTAGATTCACAAAAAATTTCTTATAAAATCCGTGAACATTCTTTGCAAAAAGTGCCTTATATTTTGGCGATTGGCAAAAAAGAAGCGGAAAATAAATTAGTTTCGGTGCGAGAATTGGGTGAAAATAATCAGTATGAACTAGGTTTATCACAATTTGTTGAGCAGGCTATAAGTAAAAATAATCCATAAGCTTTACAAAACCCAATCTGGATCTAAAGCTCCTTCATTTTTTGGAGTTGGTAGCTCATATTCAAAGCCTGTTATTATATCAACAATAAATAATCTTGGTATAGAGTTTGGACCATAGGCACTTCTTTTTTTTGAATAAATTAAATATCGTGAATTTGGTGACCATTTTACACTTTCAAGCACATATCCTTGGGCTAAAGTTTTTTCATTAGAACCATCTGGCAGCATTATACCTGCATAAAATGTGTTATTTTTAAATTTGGTAAAAGAAATATATCTGCCATCTGGCGACCATTGAGGTTTAGAATATGAAGCGCCTGAGTTGCTAATTTGCCTTAAAGAAAGATTTTCAAAATCAATTAAATAAATTTGCTGACCAAAACTTCGATCCGAGGCAAATATAATTTTAGAACCATCTGGAGAATAGGAAGGAGTCGTGTCGATCGCTTCATTGCTGGTAATTCTTTTTAGTTCATTGCTGAGCATATTAAACTCATAAATATCAATATTTTGGTCGATTATCGCAGTTAATAAAATTTTGCTCGAATCAGTTGGATGAGGGGCTGGAGAAAAATTGGTATCTGTGAAACCAGCTAATTTATTGGATTTATTATTGTTAAGATTAATCTTAAAAATATGAGGCTTGTTTAAAAAATATCTCAAATAAAATATTTCGTCACGATTTCTTGAAAAGGCTGGCGTTAATACGAGGTCAGAACCATCAGTTAAAAATTTTTGATCTGAGCCATCGAAATTAATTAAGGCTAGTTTTTTAATTCTCTTGGTCAATGTGCCACTTTCGGCAATATAGGTAATTCTTGAGTTAAAGTGACCTATTTTTTCGCCAGTTAATTTGGTAAAAATTTCATTAGAAACATAATTGGCTATTTTGTTATAATTATCTGATGAAGCGCCATAGAATCTGCCAAAAAGTTGTTTTTCATCAAGTACATCCCAAGCTCTAATTTTTGCTTCTAGATTGCCGGCTTCATCATATTTAAAATCACCAACAATAATGGCGCTGATATTTTGTTTTTTATATTTCTCGAAGTTTGGTACTGACTCGGCATTGAGAGAAGAGTTGTATCTTGGTGCAATATCATTATTAATGCTATTATAAATTGAGCTATTAGGTAGCATGATCTCCATATTTTGTGAGTCAGCTATTATCTCGAAAAGATTGGTGCTATTTAAATTGCGCATGATCATGGTCATGATTTTTTTAATATCTTGATCCAAATCATTATCATCAACGTCAAAGCCAAAAAATAATATTTTATGACGAGGAACTTCTTCGTTAGCATTAATTTTGAGGTTAATTGTAGCAAGGGATGGTGTAGCTACAAAGAAACAAGAAAAAGTTGCAATAATTATGAATAAATTTCTCAAAAATTTCATATTAAAGAGTTTCTATCACTAAATTATGATTAGTATAAATACAAATATCACCCGCAATTTTCATGGATTTCTCAACAATTTGCTTTGCCGAAAGTGATTTTATATCAATTAAAGCTTTTGCAGCAGACAATGCATAATTACCCCCAGATCCAATTGCAGCTATACCATCTTCAGGTTCAACCACATCACCATTGCCTGTAAGAATTAAAGTAATATCTTTATCAATTACAATCATCATTGCCTCTAATCTTCTTAAATATTTATCCATGCGCCAATCTTTAGCTAATTCAACACAAGATCGCATCAATTGATCTGGATATTGTTCTAATTTTTGTTCTAGCCTTTCAAATAAAGTAAAGGCATCAGCTGTTGCTCCTGCAAACCCTACGATTATTGAACCATTACCAATTTTACGAATTTTTTTAGCATTTGATTTCATGATGCTTTGCCCAAAAGAGACTTGTCCATCACCGGCTATTGCGACCTCGCTACCTTTTCTGACTGATAAAATTGTTGTGGCATAAAGTTGTGATGGATTTTTATGTTCAAGCATTGAATAGTTCTTTAATTGATTTGTAATAATATTACTCAGAGCATAAATTAGTAGATTTTTACTGCAATATTTTCCTTTTATTTTTTATTAAAAAAATTCGTAATAACCCCAGTATTACAGGAATTTTTTAAATAAACCTAAAAGAAAAATCTTCTTGTAAAAATCT
>JAURQX010000042.1 GCA_030835905.1 Alphaproteobacteria bacterium | reverse complement strand
ATTTTATTATTTTGGCTAGTTTTTGCTCTTTTTTTTGTAAAATTTTTCAAAATATGACCTGATATTTTTAAAAATTTTGCAAAAAAATCGCTAAAAACTATCTCAAAAACTAAAACAAAATAATTAGTTAACAGTGTCTAATTATAATACCATTCAATATTAACCCGAGCGTTAAATAGAAAACATATTTTTTAATAATTTTAAAGATAAATTAAATTCTGCACACTGGCGATTTTATTTATTTTGTTGCTTAAATATTTGCCCTAGATAAATATTTTTTGATAAATCTTAAAATCGAAAAGATCACTTATGAAAAATATTCAAAAATATCATATTTCTTCAAGAATTATACACTGGTCAATGGCCATTTTAATTATTGGCCTGCTAGCAATTGGTATTTATATGGATGAATTCTTGCCAAAAGATGCAACTTATCGTGGCACAGTTTATAGCCTACATAAATCTTTTGGGGTTATAGCCCTAATATTAATCTTGATTAGGATTATAAATCGTACAGCTCACAAAACTCCTGAGTTACCAAAAACCATGCCTAAATGGCAAATAATTTCTGCCAAAATCACTCATTTTGTACTTTATATTTTAATGTTTTTGATGCCTCTTTCTGGCTATTTAATGTCAAATTCTTATGGCTATCCTGTTTTTCTTTTTGGCCTAAAAATGCCAACTTTAGCTGAAAAAAATTATGAAATGGCCAAGTTTTTTGGCGAATGTCACGAAGTTTTTGGCTATAGCTTAATAGCAATTATAATTTTACATATTGGCACTGCTTTAAAGCATAAATTCTTTGATAAAAAGGAGCATGACGTATTGCCAAGAATGCTATAAAATATTTAATTGATGCTTAAAAATAGAATTATTCCTTGCTTAGACGTTAAAGATGGTCGGGTAGTAAAAGGGGTTAACTTTGGCAATTTAATTGATGCTGGTGACCCAGTTGCTCAAGCTAAATTTTACTATGAAGAAGGAGCTGATGAATTATGCTTTCTTGATATAACCGCCTCAATCGAAAAAAGAGACATTATTTTAGAAGTAGTTAAAAAAGTGTCGCAAACCTGCTTTATTCCTTTTACAGTTGGAGGCGGTATCAAAACCATTCAAAACTTTTCTGATTTATTGCTCAACGGCGCTGACAAGGTTTCAGTAAATAGTGCCGCTATCAAAAATCCACAAATTATCAAAGATGCTGCTAATAAATTTGGCGCACAATGTGTGGTTGTAGCAATTGATGCTAAAAAAAATTCGCAAGGCAATTATGAAATTTTCACCCATGGTGGCACCGAGCCAACTGGGATAGATGCCATAAAATGGGCTTTGCAAGTTCAAGAGTTTGGAGCTGGCGAAATCTTATTAACTTCGATGGATCGCGACGGCACCAAAAAGGGTTACGATCTTGAATTAACCAAAAAAATTAGTGAAAAATTAACCATTCCCGTAATTGCCTCAGGTGGCGTTGGTAGTCTAGATCATTTATGTGACGGAATCAAAGCAGGCGCCAGCGCAGTTCTAGCCGCTTCAATTTTTCACTTTAAAGAATATTCGATTAAACAAGCCAAAGAATTCATGCTAAATCAAAATTTGTTAGTAAGATTATGAAAAAAAGCCTAGTTATTGCTATTGACGGTCCTTCAGCCTCAGGCAAAGGCACTCTGGCTAAAAGATTGGCCAATAAATTTAATTTGCCATATTTAAATAGTGGCGCCCTTTATAGAGGAGCGGCCTTAGCAATTATTAATCAAAATATTGATCCTAATAATTTTACTGATTATCTACCACAAATTATGCAAGATTTAGCTAAAATGGATTTAGAGGATGAGGCGTTATTTAACGAATATGTTGGTCAAGTAGCTTCAATTATTGCTAAAGAATCATTTTTGAGAAAGGCTCTACTATCATGGCAACAAGATTTTGCTAAAAATTCTAAACAAACTCATAATGGTTGCGTAATAGATGGTCGCGACATTACTACTGTAATTTGCCCAGATGCTGATTATAAGTTTTTTGTTAAGGCGGAAGTTGAAATTCGTGCTCAAAGAAGATTTGATCAGCTAAAAGCTAAAGGCGAAGATGCTAATTATGACCAAATATTACAACAGCTAAAAGATCGTGATTTTAATGATATTAATCGAAAAGATTCGCCATTAATAATTGCGCCAAAAGCAATTGTGATTGATAATAGCAATCTTGATGTTGAGCAGACAGTATCCAAAGCTTTGGAAGTCATTATCTAATACCAAAATTAATTAGTCATAGGGCAAAATATTTTTGAGATAAAAATGATAAAAAATTAAAGCAAAAGAATTCAGTGCATTTTTAATATTCAATTGTGGGTTGTAAGTTAACAATTGGTGCGATATTTTCGATAATTTTTCCAGCTACAGGTGCAGCAACCATGCCACCAGTATTAAATTGGGTATCTGGCTTATCAAATAAAATATAAAGTAGATATTTGGGTTTTGAAATTGGAAAAACAGCAACAAAAGAGGCGATAGTTTTTGTCTTATTGTAAGAGCCAAGCTCTGCTTTTTCAGCAGTGCCGGTTTTACCAGCTATTTCATATCCTTTGATATCAGCCTTGCCGCCAGTGCCATTGGTTACAGCTTTGCGCATTAAGTTGCGGAGATTTTGTGAGGTGTTATTAGTAATAATTTTGTGTTTTTCAATCATAGATCTCTTGGTAAAGGTTGGGTTAATTAAATTACCACCATTAACCATTGCTGAAACTGCCATAGCAATATGAAGTGGGGTTACTGCGATACCATGACCGTAAGCAATCGTATAAAGATTGATTTCACGCCATCTTTTGGGGTAAATTGGCTTGCCTAATCCTTCAAAATCAACATTTATTTTGTCTAATAAACCAATTTTTTTGAAGAACTCTTTTTGTTTTTTAGCACCAAATTTTTCGGCAATTTTGACTGTACCAATGTTTGAAGAATGAATAAAAATTTCTTCAAAATTCATTTTATCTTTAACGCGATGATCGTCGGAAATAGTGAATCTGCCATATTTAATTGGATCTTTAACGTTAAAGATTTCACTTTCTTTAAGTAAATTTTCTTCAAAGGCAATAGCGTTAGTAAAAATCTTTAAGATAGAACCTAATTCATAAACGCCATTTACTATGCGATTAAACCTCTGATTTGCTTCTATTTTTGCTGAAATATTTGGATCAAAATTCGGCAATGAAGCTAAGGCTAAAATTTCGCCATTATTAACATCAAATATTACTCCTCCTGCTGATTTAGCTTTGTTTTGCTCAAGAGCTTTTTGTAATTCGTCAACCATTATGTCTTGTAATCTTATATCGACTGTTAAATTAACGTTTTTGCCATTTTTGAGCGTTTTATCATAAGTTATCTCTATTCCAGCGAGGCCATTTCTATCAACATCACTATAGCCAACAATGTGGCTAGCAACTGATTTGTGAGGATAGACTCGACTTTTGTCGGTATCAAAAACAAGTCCGGCAATATGGAGGTTTTTGACTTTTAGAACTTGATTTGGTGTGAGATTACGACGAATTAATATCCAAGATCTTTTTTGATTGGGGATAATTTTACGAATAATTTGTTCGTAACTTAAATCGCTAAACATTTCTGATAAAAGTTTTGCAGTTTTGTCACGATTTTTAATGAGTTGAGGATTAACATATAAGGCCTTGGTCGCAATGTCAGTTGCTAAAATTACTCCATTGCGATCAAGTATATTGCCTCTTTTTTCTTCTTTGCCTTGTGATGATTTGTATCTATGAAAATCGCTGTAATCTTGATTGAAGATGGTGATGTGAAGCATACGCCCAATTATTACAATAAATAGAAGGGCGATAACAGTTTGAATAAAAACTAATCTAGATTTGGCGATAGCATTCATTGCTAATTTTGACGAAACTATGCGACTTTAAGTTGTTCAACTAAATTTTTTACGGCCGCAATTGATTTTTCAAGCATAGACTTTTCTGAAGCGTTTAATTCTAGTTCAATTACTTTTTCAACGCCATTTTCGCCAATTATAGTAGGTACACCGATATATAGATCTTTAACGCCGTATTCTCCATTTAGGTAGGCAGCAACTGGTAAAATTCTTCTTTTATTAAATAAATAGCTTTCAGCCATCAAAATTGCCGAAGAAGCTGGAGCGTAAAATGCTGAACCATTGCCAAGTAATTTGACAATTTCGGCACCGCCATCTCTGGTTCGTTGTACGATTTGGTCGATTTTTTCTTGGGTTGACCAACCCATTTTAATTAGATCGGGAACCGGAACCCCAGCAACTGTTGAATAGCGAATAAGGGGTACCATTGTATCACCATGACCTCCCATAACGCAGGCGTTAACATCTTCTACAGAAACATTGAATTCACGCGCTAAGAACAGCGACATGCGTGAAGAATCAAGAACTCCTGCCATGCCTATTACTTTGTTTGTAGGTAGATTAGAAACTTTTTGCATAACATAAACCATGGCATCAAGTGGATTAGTTATAACAATAACAAATGCGTTTGGTGAATATTGTTTGATGCCTTGTGCGACTGATTTGATGATTGTAGTGTTAGTATTAAGTAAATCATCGCGACTCATACCAGGCTTTCTAGCAATTCCTGCGGTAACAATAATAACATCAGAATTAGCAATTTCTTTATAATCATCGGTGCCAATTAAATTGGCATCAAAATCTTCAACCACTGATGATTGTTCAATGTCAAGAGCCTTACCTTGAGCAGCGCCTTTATTAATATCTAAAATGACAACATCGCCAAGATTTTTTAAGCCTGCTAAATGAGCTAGAGTGCCACCAATATTGCCAGCGCCAACTAAAGAGATTTTATTTCTTTTTGCCATGAATTTTAAATTTTAATTAATAGATTTGAATGATTATAATATTACTCAGAGCATAAATTAGTAGATTTTTACTGCAATATTTTCCTTTTATTTTTTATTAAAAAAATTCGTAATAACCCCAGTATTACAGGAATTTTTTAAATAAACCTAAAAGAAAAATCTTCTTGTAAAAATCT
>JAURQX010000041.1 GCA_030835905.1 Alphaproteobacteria bacterium | reverse complement strand
TTTTCTAATAATTTTTCCCTTAAAAATACTTTGTATCTATATGGAATTATAGATAGGATTTGGCATTATACACTAATTTTTATGGTGCTCCAAGTAAAAACTTATTATTTTTAAAGAGCAAGGAGAAATTGTGTTAAATTGGAGAATTTTTTTAAGAAAATACTATTAATTAGATATTTTAATCTTACAAACCATCTATAGAAGCTGCTCTAAAGCTAATTGTGCCACCTTTTTTTGCGCCTCTTTTTTAGAGCCGCCGCTTGACTCAAATTCTTTGTCTAAATAGCCAATTTTAACTTTTGCACAAAATTCTGGCTTATGATCACTTCCGCCAACTTTTTTAATTGAATAAATTGGCAGTTCTTTTGATTTTAATTGGACTAACTCTTGCAGTTGCGAAACTGGATCTTTTGGCGGCTCGTCATCTCTAGTTAAATAATATTGCCAAAATTTCATGATGAAATCTCGAGCCTTTTCATAGCCACCATCAAGATAAATCCCAGCAATAACTGCCTCAAGGGCATTTTCAAGATTTTTTTTATTTTCCTTACCACCCAAATTAAACTCACCACTACTCATTTGCAAAACCTCATCAACTCTGATTTCTTTAGCAATATCAGATAAAACCTCTCCTGAAACTAAAACAGCATGGCGCCTTGATAATTCGCCTTCTTTCTCATTTTTGTAAGTTTGCACTAAAAACTCAGTGATAACTAGCGACAAAACCTTATCTCCCAAAAATTCTAATCTTTGATAATTAAAACTGCTTTTTCTTTCTTTTGAAAGGCTCGGATGAGTTAAGGCCTCTTGTAAAAAGTTTTTATTATTAAATTGATAGTCGATTACATCGTAAAATTCTTCGATAGTGAGCATCAGTCAGTTATTTTAAAAATTCTTGAAAAACGAATAGAAATTAGCCAGTCAATTGGCTGCCAGATTGGTGAAGGATTAGAAAAAAATATAATTTTTGCCTTTCCAACCAAATTTTGTTTAGGGATAAAACCAACATCACCAAATCTGCTATCTCTAGAGTTGTCACGATTATCTCCCATGAAAAAATAATGATCCTCGGGCACCTCATAAACTTTAGTATCATCTTGCATTGCGCCAGCAACTTGATCTAAAACTAAAATCTTTTTGTCATCAGCTAATTTTTCACTATATTGCATAATTTCATAAGGCTCATCTTTATTGTTATCTTCAAAAAAAAAGCCATCAAATTCTTTTGCAATTTTTTGATCATTGATATATAAAATTCCTGATCTTACCTGAATTTTATCACCTGGTAAACCAATCACTCTTTTGATGTAATTTATTGAATCATCACTTGGCAAACGAAAAACGATTATATCTCCCCTTTTTGGCTCATCTTCAAAAATTCTACCTTCAAAATAATTAAATTTATCACCAAAAGGAAATGAGTATTTACTATAACCATAAGATAGTTTAGAGACAAAAACATAGTCGCCGATCAACAAATTTGGCTTCATCGAGCCAGATGGAATATGAAATGGCTCATATAAAAAAGAACGAAAAATAATAGCCAAAATTGCGGCGTAAACTAAAGTTTCAAACCAACCCATTTCTTTTTTTTCCTGCTTTTTTTCTTTCTTTTTTGAAGTTTTTTTAGAAGAATCTTTTCTGAGTTTATTAAACAAGAGATTCTTTAATTCTTCCAAAAATTGAAGATATTTTTTCATATAATTAATTATTTTAACAGAGACTTGCCCAACATTTCTTGTGGCTTATTAATATTCATTAATTGCAAAATAGTTGGCGCCAAATCAGCTAAACTGCCATTTTGTAAGTTAATTTCTTTATTTTTTGATATCAAAATAAGTGGAACTGGATTAATAGTGTGCGAAGTGTGAGGTTGGCCATTATCATCAACCATATCCTCAATATTGCCATGATCTGCCGTAATTAACATTTGGCCATCATTTGCTAAAATTGCCTTTTCTAACTCACCCAATTGCACATCAATTACTTCACAAGCCTTGATTGCCGGCTCTAGTAATCCGCTATGACCAACCATATCCGGGTTTGCATAATTAACAACAATAAAGTCAAATTTTTTAGAATTAATAGCTTCTACTAAATTTTTAGTAACCTCAATTGCCGACATTTCTGGTTTTAAGTCATAAGTTGCCACTGACGGCGATTTAACTAAAATTCTTTCTTCACCAACAAATTGATCTTCCTTGCCACAAGAAAAAAAGAAAGTAACATGAGCATATTTTTCAGTTTCGGCAATTCTGAGTTGTGTTAAATTATTTTTGGCCAAAATTTCTGGTAGTGAATTTTCAACTTTAATGGCTGGAAATAATATTTTGTAAAAATCATTTAACTTTGCCGAATACTCAGTCATCGCTAAAGCTTGGCTAAATTTATTGCTTTCTTGAAATTTTTCTGAAATTTGACGCGCTCGATCAGCACGAAAATTAGCAAAAATCAAAGCATCTTCTGGCGCAACTCCTTGATAATTGCCAATTACGCAAGGTTTAATAAATTCATCAGTAATATTATTTTGATAAGAATTTTGAATAGCTAAAACCACCTCACTAAATTTTTTACCCTTACCTTCTAAAATTGCTTCACTAGCTAAATTTACGCGATCCCAGTTTTTATCACGATCCATTGCATAATAACGGCCCGAGATTGTCGCAATTTTAACATTATGATTTTTTAACAAATCAGCAATTGAATCTAAATAATTAAGCGCACTTTTTTGAGCAACATCGCGACCATCTAAGAATAAATGCAGATAGGTTTTGATATTATTTTTTTGTAAAAAATCAGCCAAAAAAACAATATGATTAATATGAGCATGCACTCCGCCATCTGAAAATAATCCCGCTAAATGACAAGATTTTTTAGATTTTTTAAGATTTACAGCCAATTTCAATAAATCTTGGTTTTTTGATAATGAGCCATCATTAATTGCATTATTAATGCGTGGCAAATCTTGAAAAATCACCCTACCCGCACCAATAGTCATATGACCAACTTCCGAATTGCCAATTTGCCCATCTGGCAAGCCAACATCAAGACCAGAAGTTTTAATTTGTGAATGGCAATAATTGCTTAAAAAACGATCATAATTTGGCGTTTTAGCGCGCGCAATAGCATTATTGGGATTTTTTGGATCACCAATTCCCCAGCCATCTAAAATACAAAGTAAAAGAGGATTTTTAGTCATTAGCTTTCAGTTGTATAATTTGGTGATTCGGTGGTAATGGCAATTGAATGTGGATGCGATTCTTTAAGACCTGAATTGGTAATTTTTACAAAATTGCAATTATGGCGCATTTCTTCAATTGTTGAATTACCAGTATAGCCCATTGCCGATTTAAGGCCACCAACTAATTGATGAATTATTTCACTGACCAAGCCTTTATATGGCACGCGCCCTTCAACACCTTCTGGCACTAGCTTTAATTTATCTTTGACATCTTGCTGAAAATAGCGATCGGCTGAACCACGAGTCATCGCCCCCAAAGATCCCATACCACGATAAACCTTGTAAGACCTGCCTTTAAAAAGCACGATATCTCCAGGGGTTTCTTCGCATCCAGCTAATAATCCACCAAGCATCACCACTGAGGCGCCAGCAGCAATGGCTTTGGCTAAATCACCTGAAAATCTTATACCGCCATCTGAAATTACCGGAATTTTAACCTTATCGCAATATTCAACTACATCAAAAAGCGCTGATAATTGTGGTACACCAACCCCAGCGACAACTCGTGTAGTACAAATTGAACCTGGTCCAATGCCAACTTTAACCGCATCAACACCAACATCAATCAAGGCTTTTGCCGCTTCTTTAGTAGCAATATTACCCGCAATAAAATCTTGTTTTGGGAATTTCTTTTTTAATTCAGCAACCGTGTAAATCACTCCTTTTGAATGGCCATGCGCAGTGTCAATAACGATTAAATCACAACCAGCTTCAACCAAGCTTTCGGCTCTTTTAATGCCATCTTTACCAACGCCAGTGGCCGCCGCAACTAGCAACCTACCCTCTTTATCTTTAGCCGCATTTGGATAAAGTTTTGACTTTTCTAAATCTTTACCAGTCATCAAACCAAGACAATTACCAGTATCATCAACAATAATAATTCTCTCGATTTTATTTTTGTGCAAAAGTTGCTTAGCCTCATTTTTAGTGACGTTAATTTCGGCCGTGACCAGATTTTTGGTAGTCATTAATTCAGCAATTGGCTGTTTTTTATCAAGCGCAAAACGCACATCGCGATTGGTTAAAATACCAACTAATTTCTTGCTATTCGGCTTAACTACTGGAATGCCAGAAATACCATATTTTTGCATCAAAATTAAAGCATCGCCAAGAATTGCATCATGATCAATAACTACTGGATCAACCACCATACCCGACTCAAATCTTTTGACCTTTCTAACCTCAGCGGCCTGATCTTTGATTGACAAATTTTTGTGAATGCAGCCCAATCCTCCAGATTGAGCCGTAGCAATTGCCAAGCGACTTTCGGTCACCGTGTCCATCGCTGCCGAAATTATTGGGATTTGTAAAGAGATATTTTTAGTGATTTTAGTTTTAGTGACAACATCCAAAGGATGAACTTCAGAATAAGCTGGTTTTAACAAAACATCATCAAAGGTTAGATGATATGAGGCAGTTTCTATATTTTTACGATCTTTTTTCATAGTAGCTACGATATTTAAACACCAATTAGGCTTAAGAAAATAGTAGCAAATTATTATTAGTATGCGAAAAATTCAAATTCAAGTCTCTTTTAAAATAAAAACAAACTTTTTATGTCATCAACTATTGAACAAAAATGTCTTGAGCAAGGAGTTAAAATGACAGATAATCGTCGTCTTGTTGCCAAGGTTTTATCCAATAGCAGCGATCATCCAGATGTTGAAGAGGTTTACAGTCGTTGCGCTGAAATTAATCCAAATATTGGCATTGCTACGGTATATCGTGCTTTAAAAGTTTTTGAAGAATATAATGTAATTGCCAAACATGATTTTGGTAACACTGGCAAAGCAAGATATGAAGTGATAGATGAAGACGATCATCATGATCATTTAGTTGACATAACCACCGACACTGTTCACGAATTTTTCAACGAAGAGTTAGAAAAACTCAAAGAAAAAATTGCTCGCGATATGGGATTTGAAATTGTCGATCATCGCCTTGATTTATATTGCCGACCTCTAAAGAAAAAATAGATCATTTAAAAAGATGTCTAATCTAATTACTAACATTTTTACACCGCAAACCAAATTTGAAGGCTCTAATAACATCAATAAATTAATCAATTTTTTTACCAATCTTTATCGAATTGATCTTTTTAAAGATGGACTTGATCTGATTTTAACCAAATTACAACAACAAGAATTATCATTTGAAGTTAAAATTATTAAAGATTGGGACACTAATGTCGGCTGTTTTTTAACCACGCAACGAGGCTTTTTTGATCGCGCTGTTGGAAAGTTTTTTCACAAAAAAGAATTAAAGATAATTTTAAGACAGCTTTCTTACAATGTTTTAGCTCATGAAATGGCGCACGCTGTTGATTTTGAAAGTGGCGCTAGCATCAGTGATGAATTTAGAAAATGCATTGCTTTCGATATGCAAAATAACCAGCCTCACATAATTACATTAAAAGCTGAAGCTAAAAGATTAATGATTGATGCGGTTAAATCTTATCCTGCACAACAAATTTTAGCCGAACTCTTTGCACGCTATTTTGAGCTTTTAGCAATTTCACGCGATGTTTGTGGAAATGGTGATTTTAAGGTTGAAGATGTTAAAAATTATTTTATTAATACTTCCAAATTTATCACCGAAATTTTTAATCCAAATATCAAAAAACTAATTGATCAAAACATTGCCAATCAAACATCTGAAATTGCTCGAAATATTAAAAATGATAAACCACAACAAAATTTTAGTGAAAAAATTGATTCTTTTCATAAAAAAATTGACGACTCAGGTCAAAAATCATGGTCAAAAAATACTAGATCAAATTCTATGTATCAACAAAGTTGGCAAAATTTTAAACAAATTAGCGACAATAAAGAAGAATAATGGCAGTTTATACTAAATTAGCAAAAGCAGAATTAATTGATCATCTCAAACAATATCAAATTGGCGAACTGGTTGATTTTAAAGGGATTGTTGCTGGGATCGATAATAGTAATTTTATTGTTCGAACTTCACAGGCTAAATTCATTTTAACTATTTTTGAATCTCGGATTAATGATCAAGATTTACCATTTTTTATTGAATTGACTAATCACTTAGCAAAGCATCAAATTTGCTGTCCAAAACCAATTGCAAATCGCAGTGGTGAATTTTTAACCAAACTTAAAGCTAAATCATCAACAATTGTCACTTTTTTAGAAGGTAAGATGCTTGAAACACTTGATTGTGGACTTTATAATAGCATAAACCAAAATCACTGTTTTGAAATTGGCAAAATAACTGCTCAAATGCATTTGGCGGTGGCAGATTTTAAAATGACTAGAAAAAATGATCTTGGTGTTACTAATTTTTCATCTTTTTTTGCTAAATTCTCACATTTTGTTGATGAATTTAAACCAAATTTAAAGAATAAAATTAACTCTTTGATCAAAGATATTGGCCAAAAATGGCAAAACTTAAATCTACCAAGTGGCGTTATCCATTCTGACCTTTTTCCTGATAATGTTTTTTTTGATTATGATCAAAATAATTTGCCAAAAGTAAGTGGGGTAATTGATTTCTACTTTGCGGCCAATGATCTTTTTATTTATGATTTTGCCTGCATTACCAATGCTTGGTGCTTTGATGGTGAAAATAAATTTGTTGGTGAAAATTTTGAAAATTTAATTAGAGGTTATCAATCAGTTCGACTATTCCAAGAGCAAGAAATAAAAACTCTTCAGATCTCTTTAATTGCAGCTAGCCTAAGGTTCTTACTAACTAGGCTTCATGATTATTTTTTTACTCCCAAAGATTCTTTAGTAAGAGTCAAAGATCCGCAAGAATATATCGACAAGCTAGATTTTTTCTTAAGTTACAATTTTAAAGATGATAAAATATAATTTTTTTGGCAAAAACTGCCAAATAGATAAAGAATTGCTAGATCGCCAAAATCTCGAACAAAAATTACAGCAACTTGATTTTAAATTCGAAGAAATTCTTTTTCTAAAACAAATTCACAGCAATAAAGTTGTAGTTATTGAAGATAAGAGCAAAATTTTTGATAAAAATAATCGCCCTCAGGCTGATGCTATTATCACTAATCAAAAAAATATTACGATTTGCGTTATCACGGCTGACTGTGCACCGATTTTGTTTTTTGACCAAGTAAATAATATTATTGGCGCAACTCATGCTGGTTGGCGCGGTGCTTTATCTGGCGTTATTGAAAACACAATTTTTGAGATGAAAAAACTCGGTGCCAAAACCATAGAGTGCGAAATCGGCCCAATGATTCAACAAGATTCTTATGAAGTTGACCATGATTTAGTTGATGAATTTACCCAAAAAAACCCAGAAAATGCTAAATTTTTTGTTAAATCAGCCAAAGAAGGTAAATTTCAGTTTGATTTAAATGGTTTTGTAGAAGATGTTTTGAAAAAATGCGAAGTTAAAAATATCATAAACCAAAAAATTGATACACTGACTAATGAAAATGATTTTCATAGCTTTAGAAGATCGACTTTAGCAGGAGAAAATAATTATGGCAGAAATTTATCGGTTATTATCTTAAACTAATTTAAATGGTTCAAATTTTCAGCCATTTCTACACCCACTTCAAATGTCATTTCAACTCTTGGTTCTTTGACATAATCACCAATCGCTCCGATATTAAGATTAGTATCAAGCAAAACCGGATAATTGTAAGAAGTTGCAGCATTAGCATATAGCCAGCGATGTAAAATTGCATCTTTTAGCTTAGTTTGATCAAGCTTTGTTAAGCGCAAAAATTCATCAAGCAAATCTCTTTTTATTATTTCGTGATCCATATTTTGAGTTGCCCTTGAAAAAACATTATTAGCATTAATCACAAAGCAATCCATATTAAAATCTCTATTACCGCCTTTAGAATTTTCATATGAAATTCTAGCAATAATGCTATTTGTTACTGCTAAATGTGAAAAATCAATGGCTTGATCTTTGCTAAAAGAAAGCATTAAGACAAATGTTGTATAATATTCAGCTGCACGAAGAAATTTTAAGAAACAAAAATCTTTAGGAAATATTTGTAAAGTTTGTGGCGCTGGCGCAGATGATATCACATAGTCAAAACCCTCATGAACTATGTCGTCGTCAGTCAAGATTGAGTTTCTTTTTTGGCCGTCATTTACAATCTCAATAACTTTTGATGAAAATTTAATTTCACCATTTTGAGCTGGATGAGACAAAATATCTTTTACCAATAAATTTGACTGAGATCTACAAACCAATCTTTCTTTTTTTTCAAAATCACAATATCTCATACTATCTCCATCAAGATATTTAAAAACTCCATTCCATTCACTAACAATACCTTTAGCAATATACGGCTTTATAAATTCTTTAAATTTTTCTGATCTAATTGCACCAAAACAACTTGCTCCGTGATCAAATGTTAAACCTTCAATTCTACGCGAAGACATTCTACCTCCTATACCCCTACTCTTTTCAAAGAATGTCACTTCAAATTTATTTTTATCAAGAAAGTGATAAAAAGCAGCTGAAGACATACCACACCCAATTACAGCAACTTTTTTCTTAGACATTTTAAGTTAATTCATTTGAAAAAAATTATGCCCAAACTTCACCAAAAAGGTCAAGCAAAACATAAGCCAATATTAAATGCTCACAAATTAAAATATTGCCATTCCTTTTAAATATTTAATACCAACGTACGTCGCAAATCAATAATTTTAAAGAATCTTGATTTAATAGTTTGGACTATGGTTAATAACACAATGACAAATTGGATTATTGACCAAATTGGATAGGATATGCTTTTTTTTGAACGAAATTTATTAAGGTAATTTTTTGATAGTTTTGGCTTGTTTTATTTAAATTCAAAAATTACAAATTGGTTTAACGGCTACAAATTATTTTATTATTTTAATTAATTATTTATCTGCAAATTTATGACTTTCATGAATAAAAAATGCCTTACTAAAAATCCTCTTTGCAATAAGTCGCTAGCTGCAATAATTATCTTAATAACTCTAGCTGTTATTTTTTTTGTTGGAGTCAAAAAAAATAACTCAGTTGCTACTAATCCATCCGAAGCAGCAATTGAAAAGGTTATTACCAAATGGATTGCCAATAATCCTGAAGCAATAATTGACTCTGTGCAAAACATGCAAAGAAAAGCCATGGAAGATCAGCAAAAAAATGCTCAAAAAAATATCTCTGTTAAGAAAAATGAACTCTTTAACGATAAGAACAGCCCACAAAATATCTCTAGCGGTTATGATGTAACTGTAGTTGAGTTCTTTGACTACTCATGTGGCTATTGCAAGAGAGCTGCATTAACAGTAGAACAACTTACTGCGCAAGATAAAAAGGTTAGATTTGTCCACAAGCATTTCCCTATTCTTGGTGAAGCTTCCACCCAAATGGCGCAAACTGCATTAGCAATTAATATTGCTCAACCTAATCTTTACGCACAATTTCACAAAGAAATGATGAAATCACAGGCTCGCGGAAAAAGTGCTGCAATTGATGTTGCTAAAAAAATAGGAGCAAACATTGCCCTGATTGAAAAAACTCTAAATGATAAAGAGTCAGAAATTAACTCTATGATCGAAGAAAATCTTAAACTTGGTGCCTCGATTGGTATCAACGGTACCCCAGGATTTGTTATTGGTGAAGAGTTGATTCCAGGAGCCATTGATTTAGAATCCTTTAAAGCAAAAATTGCGGAAGCTAGGAAGTAAAAATACTTTTATCGACCCAAGCTTTCAGTCTTAAGACCAGTATCAACATTCATTAATAATGCTTGTTCTTTATTTAGTGTATGCGGATCAAGTTTGTTTCTAACTGAACAAAGATTTATTCTTTTTGGATCAGCTAGTTGAAATGCAAAAATTTTGAGGAATTTGTGGGCATTAAAAATTTTTGGAATTTTAGCGTAGTTTGATGTACGTGAATTTCAAAAATTTTTAATAACGAAAAAATTGCCAAAATTTGGCAGTTATGCAAGAAGTCTATTATTTCTTCAAAAAAATAGCACCATTTTTAGTGTAAATTTTTTGTAACAATTCTAACTCTAACAGGTTAGATTTTACTTCATCAACTCTTAATCCCGTAGCTTCAATAACATTATCCAGCTCAATTCCTGAATAGTCTAAAACTTTAAGAATTTTATTTTGAACTTGATTAACAGCTAATTTTTCATTTTTTCTTAAATCTTTTGGATATTGATTACCATTTAAAAAATTATTTGTTGTTTTAATAGGTTTTTCGATAAATTTTTGACCAAAGAATGAAAATTCTTCTAAAATATCATTGCTATTTTCAGCAATTTTAGCCCCCTCTTTAATTAGTTTATTGCAACCCATTGATCGATGATCATATGGCGCACCTGGAATTGCAAAAACCTGCCTTCCTTGATCATTAGCAAAATTGGCAGTGGTTAGGCTACCCGATTTTAAGCCAGCCTCAATGACTAAAGTACCAATTGCCAATCCAGAGATAATTCGATTTCTTTTGATAAAATTCTTTGCTAGAGGAGCGCTACCAAACGGTTGCTCAGAAATCACAACACCTTTTTCATAAATTTTTTGGTAGAGATTTTTATTTTCTAGTGGATAAATATTATCTATTCCACCGGCAATAACAGAGATAGTTCCAGAAGACAAAGTTGCTTGATGAGCTGCACAGTCAATTCCACGAGCCAATCCCGAAACTATTGTAAAACCTTGCTGACCAATTTCAAAGGCAATTTTTTTGGCAAAATTAATGCTATTAATTGATGCATTTCTAGCACCAACAATCGCAATAATTCTTTCTTTAGTGAGTAATTCAAATTTACCTTTAATTGTAATAATTGGCGGAGGATCAGAAATTTCTTTTAGGAGGGGTGGATACTCTTTATCAAAAATAGTGATAATTTTAGCACCAAATTTAGCAGCATTTTCAATCTCGCTTTCAACATCTTTGAGTGACGCCAGCTTGATATGCTGATTAAAGCTTTTATGCTGAGAATCAATAATCTCTTTAATTGCTTGCGTCGGACATTTACAAATCTCAAGAAATTTGAAGAAGTTGATTGAGCCAATATTTTGACTACGGGCAAGTCGAATATAATCAAGTTTTTTTTGGGTAAAAGACATTTTGGTTTAGGTTTTTAGTTTTGGTGAAACTGAAATTTAAGATTTAATTCGATAACCTTTTTTTATTAATTGATGTAAAATGCAAGCTAAAATAAAATTAATGATCAAAATAAAGCTTACTCCTACCGTTAAACTGCCATCATGATAGCCGGTTACTGAGTAACGAAAACCATCAATCATGTAAAAAAATGGGTTGTACGTTGAAACTGCGTGCCAAAATTCAGGTAAAGCTTTAGTTGAATAAAAGGTTCCAGACAAAAATGTCAAAGGCGTAATAACATAGCTAGTCATGGCTGACATTTGATCAAAAGTTTCAGAAACAACGCCACAAAGCACGCCAAGCAACGCCAAAAACATGCAAGAAAATACTAGATAAAATACTAAATAACCTAAATTAAAAATTGTTAATTTTACAAAAATTGAAATTGCCAAAAATGCCACGATTGCTACACAAATACCACGCAAAATCGCACCAAAAGTAAAAGCAAACAACAAACCAAGGGCACCAATAGGTGGCACCAAATAATCACCAAAAAAACCCATCACCTTACTCATTACAAAAGACGAAGAAGAATTAGCAAAAGAATTTTGCATGGCAGCCATCATGATCAAACCTGAAGCCATAAATAAAGCAAATGGCACACCTTCAATAGTTTTTATTTGACCACCAACTGACAAGGAAAAAACCGCCAAAAAAAGAATAATATTAATAATCGGCGAAAGAATTGTTTGATGATAGACCTTCAAAAAACGCATGATTTCTTTTTTAAAAAGAGTCCAAACCCCAAGATAATTAACCATTTTTGTTATTAAAAAAGATGTCAGCAAAATAAACTAAAAATCCAACTAAAATAGCTGGAAGCGCTTCATTTACTTGCAAATTAAAACCAAAATAACGCCAAATTAGTACCGTTGAGAACCCACCAACCATCATTGCTAAGGTGGTATTTTCAGATATTTTTTTGTTTAAAGCTAGCAATGTCAAAATTGGCGCGAAAGAAGCACCAAGACATGACCAAGCAATCAAAACTAGCGAATAAACACTGTTACTACCAAAAAGCGCAATTAATAATGCAATAATTGTTACAAAAACAGTTGCTAATTTAGTAATAATGTAATTTTTGCGAGTAAATTTTTTAAAGTCATTAGTTAAAGATGCTGAACAACTTAAAATTTGTGAATCTGCGGTTGACATACTAGCAGCAAATAGTCCAGCTAAAACCAAGCCAACCAACATTTCAGGTAAAAATTGCATAGCAATTTTTGGCAAAACCAATTCAGCCTCAAAACTATTAACATTAGGAAATATTAATCTTGAAACCATGCCCGTAGCAATAGTCAATGCAAAAAAACTAGTGTAAAAGCTGTAATAATAATAGCGAACTTTTTTGATATTTTCTGGCTTTTGCATGGTCATAAATCTAACCATAATATGGGGCTGACCAACTACACAAAAACCACTAAACAACCAGCCAATAACAAATAACAAGCCACCACCAAAAAAAGATCCACCAACTCCTTTTGGAAAAAATTTTAAGTAAGAATCAGAAACCGCGTCGAGCTTTACTAACAAATCGCCAATTCCACCAGCATTTGCTACCGACATAAAAAGTAAAACCACCATGGCAATAAACATCACGAATGACTGCGCAGCATCAGTCCAAATAGATGCTCTAATTCCACCAGCAAAGCAATAAAGCATTACCATAATTGCACCAATAATTGCACCAATCGAATAATCCCAACCAAAAATCACATGTAAAGCTTTACTACCAGCCTTTAATTGCGCAGCTGCATAAGTTCCAAGAAAAATAACCGTAATTAACCCTGCTAAAATCCTAACTTTTTGATGATTTTGACCATGCCAATTACTAATAACGCCAGCAAAACTTAGAACCTTTTGTTTAGTTGTGATGAGACGAATTTTTTTATGAATAAATAACGAAGCTGTAAAATCACCAATAATCCAGCCAAACATTAGCCAAAATGAAGACAGGCCATATAGATAGGTGTAACCAATCATGCCAATAAACATGTAACCACTATTAGTCGTCGCTACTGCTGAAAGTGCAACTAACCAAGGTTTTATCGACTGACCGGCTAGGAGGTAATCAGAGGTACTATTCTTACTTTTAATAGTAGAAAAAACCCCGATAATAATAAAAACTAAAAGAAAAAGTGCAAAACTTGTAATAATCATGATCTACTTTGTTAAAACCATGATTACCAAAATTCAACCTAAAAATCCCTAAAAAATTTTACCTAAATTTTTTAAGAAAGATTGGAACTAAGATGCATTTTCTAGCATTTTATTAGCGTGATGCCTTTTAAC
This sequence comes from Alphaproteobacteria bacterium, assembly GCA_030835905.1. Classification (GTDB taxonomy): domain Bacteria; phylum Pseudomonadota; class Alphaproteobacteria; order Rickettsiales; family UBA1997; genus UBA1997. Next base: position 8,611 of record JAURQX010000041.1, on the reverse strand, counting down.
TGCTTCTTGAATCAATTCTTGTGCCTTTTTAGCATCTTCAAAAGACTTAATTTTAACCCATTTACCATTTTCTAGGTCTTTATATCTTTCAAAGAAATGTTTGATTTTGTTGATTAGATTTTCTGGCAATTCTTTAAATGACTCAATTTTTTCATATTGAGAATTTAATTTTTTAGCAGGCACGGCAATAATTTTTTCATCCATACCCTTCTCATCTTCCATAATCAAAACTCCAATTGGTTTTACAGCAATCACTGCACCAGAAACTATTGGAAAATCAGAGACTACCAGCACATCAGCTGGATCACCATCATCTGACAAAGTATGCGGAATAAAGCCATAATTACATGGGTAATACATTGGCGTAGCAATAAAGCGATCAACAAAAATCGTACCACTTTTTTTATCTAATTCATATTTTACCGGATCAGAATTCATTGGCACTTCAATGATAACATTAACTTTATCAGGCAATTGACCAAATGGTATTTTATCTATGTTCATTTTTTAGATTTTTGTTTAAAGTTTAATAAAAAGCCAAAAAGTTTAATCTGTGACCCGCGGGTCACAGATTAAACCTTTAAAAAAAACAAATCATCAATCTCCTTAGATACTATTAATGTACTATTTAATATGTACTTAAATAATATGCTAGTACTGTCTAGACCGCTTTTAAGGAGGTTGATTACAATTTAGCTAAAATTTGCGTCAGCAAATTTTAATTAACTTCCACCAAGCAAGCCCCACCTTGACCACCACCAATACAAAGTGTTGCCAAGCCAGTTTTTTTCTTTCTTCTTTTTAGTTCACGCAATATATGAACTATAATTCTTGTTCCAGACATACCAACTGGATGACCCAAGGCAACCCCGCCACCGTTCACATTTAAAATATTATCATCAATTTCACCAATTGACTTTTCTAAACCAAAATGTTTTTTGCAAAAATCTTTATCAGCAAATGCTTTTTGACAGCCAATAACTTGCGCTGCAAATGCTTCATTAATTTCAAATAAATCAATATCGCTAAGTTTTTTACCAGCTTTATCTAAAAGTTTTTTGGTTGCAAAAACCGGTCCCAATCCCATTCTTGAAGGATCAAGCCCAGCATATGCAAAATCAGTTAAATAGCCCAAAATTTCAAAACCAACCTTTTTTTGCAATTGCTTGGCTTTTTTTTCAGACATTAACAAAACAAAACAAGCGCCATCAGTAACTTGCGATGAGTTACCAACTGTAACCGTGCCTGAGATTTTATTAAAATATGGCTTTAACTTGGCTAAATCTTCTATGCTTTGATTTTTTCTAACTCCTTCATCTTCTTCAATCATCATTGAATTTTTGTCGTCGTTAAAAACTGGAATAATTTCTTCAGCAAAAATGCCATTTTCCATGGCTTTAGCAGCTTTTTGATGAGATTTTAGAGCAAATTCATCTTGCTCCTTTCGTGAAATTTTGAAATCATTGGCAATATTTTCAGCCGTTAGTCCCATAATCAAGCCTGAAATTGGATCAGTTAAACCCTGCTGTAAACCAATAATGGGCGCCAAAAATGATGGGCGAAAACTCAAAAAAGTAGTAATTTTTTGCGATAATTTTTTAGCTTTCACCAAATTAGCAAAAAAACCAACCATTTTTTTATTAAAGATCAAAGGAATATTGCTCATCGACTCAACACCACCCGCCAAAATAATTTCAGCCTCACCATTATTAATTTTTGAAGCAGCAGTAGTTATTGCTTCCATACCTGAAGCACAATTGCGGTGCACCGTAAAGGCTGGTACATTTTCAGGAACTCCCGCTTTTAGTGCAATTACCCTAGCAATATTTGCCGCTTCAGCAGGTTGAGACACATTACCAACAATCACCTCGTCAATTGAATTAACATCAATATTTGAACGGATTAAAACTTCTTTAGCAATTTTTGCCCCTAAATCATGAGCTGTTAAATTCTTAAAAACGCCTCCAGCTTTACCCATTGCTGATCTATAACCTGAGATAATAGCAATTCTTTCTTTCATAATTGATTTGAAAAGTTAAAAAATATAATCGAAGCTAATTTTAACAAAATTAATTTTCATTAATTAACTTATGATGGATCAAAATTTAATCAATTTTGCTAATTTTTTAGCTGATGAATCAGCAAAAATTGCCAAAAAATATTTTCGCTTACCAAACGGCGAAGAAGCTAAATTGGACGATACCCCAGTTACCAAAGCAGATCGAGAAATTGAATTAATGATCAGAAATCATATTCAAAAAAATTATCCAAATCATGGCATAATTGGTGAAGAATATGGCAACATCAATGAAGATTCAGAATTTGTTTGGGTTATAGATCCAATTGACGGCACTTCATCTTTTATAATTGGTCGCCCAATTTTTGGCACTTTAATCGCCCTCACCTATAATAAAAAACCAATTTTAGGAATTATTAATCAACCAATTAGTCATGAGAGATGGCTTGGTATCAAAGGTCAAGGAGCTTGGTTTATTGATAATTCTTCACAACAAGCTGCGTTTGATTCTAACTTTTCGCAGCCAAACCAAGCCAGCGCGCAGTCGCGCTTTAATTCTGATTTACCGCAGCAAGCTTTGCTTTCTGCTAATTCACGCCAAACTGTTGGCGACGCGCAGTCGCGCTTTAATTCTGATTTACCGCAGCAAGCTTTGCTTTCTGCTAATTCACGCCAAACTGTTGGCGACGCGCAGTCGCGCTTTAATAAAGGGGATTTAAAAGAGTTTTTTAGCCACAGGATTATAACTAGGCAAGTTACAGAAATAAAAGATGCAGTGATGTGCTCTTCTTCGCCATTTTATTTTCAAAATGAAGATCGCAAAATTTTAGAAAATTTAACCAAATTAACCAAATATCAAAATATTGGTGGCATTGTTTATGGTGGTGATTGTTATAGCTTTGCGTGCTTAGCGATGGGCTTAATCGATATAATTATCGAACCGGGATTGAAATGCTACGATTATGCCGCAACACAAATAATAATCCAAGAAGCTGGTGGAGTTATCACCGATTGGCAGGGAAATGACTTGAATCTAAGATCAAATGTTAGAGTTTTGGCATGTGCCAACTTTGAGCTGCATAAGAAGGTCTTGCAAATAATTAAGAATTTTAGCTATAGATAAGTCAATTAAGATTTAGACATTATTATATGAGAAAATTTTGAGATAGAAATTTAAGTTAAAGCCGCAGGAGTATTGGATATACTTTAAGGTTTTAACTTGAATTTATAGCCAAAATTTTGCCTTATAAAAGTCTGAATCTTAATTGACTTATCTATAATTCTCTTATTTGAGTTTATGAAGCATTTTTGGCAACTTTTTTTAAGAACCAAATTTGCTCAATAAATCAAAATCTACTTTTTCAATTTCAACTCTATTTGCAATTAATATTTTAAACTCTTTTAAAATTTCATTATACTTAGGATCTATATTTTCTAACTTTTGTAAAGTAAGTTGGTAGTTAAGGTTTTTTAAAGAGAAAAATATTTTACTAATCGATTTCTCAAGATCAGTTTTTGCATCTTCACGCAAATTTCTAACAACAAATATTTTGCTAAGATTATAACGTAAATTGCTTATAAATCCTTGATCCGGATCATTATTTTGCCTTGCAAGCAATAAAGGCTCTATATCTTTGAATTGTTTTTTGATTTGCCAATCACTCTTAAAATCAGGTAACAACAATTTTAATTCGACAATTTTTTCTAAAATTTCTGCATTATCTTTAGCTAAAAGCTCTAAATTTTGTAATTCTACAGCATAATCACCGCCCTGAAATAGTTTTTTTCGAAAATCAAAATATGACAAAATAATAGAGTTAAGCCGTCTTTGTAGGTTTGAATCTGCCAAATTTTCTTCAAATTCAGCTATTCTTTGCTCAAATTCATTAATTTTAAAAGCTAATTCCTCAATATTTTGTATTTTAGAATTAACCTCTCTAAACTCTTCACTTGTCTCTTGGTCTAATTTTTCAGTTTTTTTTTGCGTTACGACTTTTTCATATTCTAAATCATATATTTCTGACTCAATATTTTCAGAATCAATGATTTTTTGCGCCGCTTTTTGCATTTCTTGCTCTATTAAGTTTTTTTGATAGCTTTGATAAGCATTATAGCTATACAATAAAACCAACCCGAAAACCAAAATTAACAAAATGATTCCGCGCCACACAAAATTATCTTCGGCCTTTGGCTCAAATTTAAGTGTTTGATTTGCCTTAGTCATCAAATCTTTTTTTGTTTCAACGTTTTCTTTTTTGTGCTTTTTATTCATAAAATTTTTTAAGTAATTTTGAATTATCAAAAGATGCGATCTTTAAAAAATAATCTCCAGCAGTTTCTCGCAAAAAATCGGCTAATTCTTCACTAATACACAATATTTTGCTATTCTTGAAATATTCAAGCATATTGTGATTTTTTACCAATTTATAGAAAATTAAAGCACTATTTTTTGAGTAGAGCAATACTTCATCAAATTTTTCTTGTTGAGTAAACCCAATTAATTCAGGTGAAAATTTATCTTTTGGATTAATTTTATAGCAAATTATCTCATTAATTTTATAGTCCAAATCTTCTAATTTTGTCTTAAAATCAAAAGCAATTTCTTGCCCTCGAAAATAATAAATTGAAGTCTTTTTATCTAAAAATTGTTCATTTAAAATGTAATCATGCAGGTTTTTTGCCGATGCTAGTTGAGGATATTTAATATTTTGATAACCAGCTTTTACTAACTCTTGGCAACTAAATTTGCCAACTGCAAAAATAAGAGCATTTTTAGAAATATTAGCTTTTAAAATTGCTTTTGCGCCATAAAAACTAGTTATTAAAACAATTTTTATCTTACTAAAATCTTCAACTAAAAAATCTAAATCAAACTCATCAAACAAAGTTTCATTAAAGGTCTGGTAGCCATTTTTAATCAAAAAAACATTTAGATCTTGCGATCTTTCTTTTGATCTTGTGATAAGAATTTTTTTCAAAATATTTTAAAAATTTAGTAACTTGATATGTTAAAACTTTAGTTCTAAAGTTTGTTTAAGTTTTTTTTACAAAATCTATTTAAAATCAATGAATATTCACGAATATCAAGCCAAAATTCTATTGAAAGAATTTGGTGTTTTAGTGCCTGAAGGCTATCCAGCTTTTAGTGCACAAGAAGCTGTTGAGCAAGCTAAAAAATTACAAAATTCAGGCAATAAAGTTTTTGTGGTTAAGGCGCAAATTCATGCTGGTGGCCGCGGCAAGGCTGGCGGTGTTAAAGTTGTTAAGTCAGTTGAGGATGTTAAAGTTGAGGCTGAAAAAATGCTTGGTAAAATCTTAGTTACTCACCAAACTGGTCCTGAAGGCAAGGAAGTTAAAAGGCTTTATGTAGAAGCTGGTTCAAATATTGCTAAAGAATATTACTTGTCAGCAGTTGTTGACCGAAAAACTAAAAAAATAGTTTTTATGACTTCAACTGAAGGTGGTGTTGAAATTGAAGAGGTGGCCGCCAAAACTCCAGAAAAAATCATCTCTGTTGTTATTGATCCAGCAACTGGTATTCAAGGTTGTCATGCTCGTAGACTAGGATTTGCTCTTGGCTTAGATGGCGACAAACTCAAAAAATTTAGCAAATTAGTTTTTGCTCTTTACGAAGCTTTTAACAAAACTGATGCTTCACAAGTTGAGATCAACCCACTTGTTGAAACTTCTGAAGGTGAAATTATCTGCCTAGATGCCAAGATTAATTTTGATGATAATGCTCTTTATCGCCAAGAAAAAGTTAAAGCTCTAAGAGATTTAGATGAGGAAGACCCGCTAGAAATTGAAGCTTCAAGCTATGACTTAAATTATGTAAAAATGGATGGCAAAATTGGCTGTATGGTTAATGGTGCTGGTCTTGCTATGGCAACAATGGATATCATCAAGCTTTACGGCTCATCTCCAGCTAACTTTTTAGATGTTGGTGGTGGTGCTACTCGTGAAAAAGTAACTGCAGCCTTTAAAATTATTCTTTCCGATCCAAATGTTAAAGGTATTTTGGTTAATATTTTTGGTGGAATTATGAGATGCGATATCATTGCTAACGGCATCGTTGAAGCTGCCAAAGAAGTTAATCTTAGCGTGCCTTTGGTTGTTAGATTAGAGGGTACCAATGTTGATCTGGGCAAAAAAATACTTGCTGAATCAGGTGTAGCAATAATTCCAGCTAATGACTTAGACGATGCAGCGCAAAAAGTTGTTAAAGCAGTTAATTAATTATAAATTTTAAAAATAGAAAATGGCAGTTTTAGTAAATAAAAATACCAAAGTTATTTGTCAGGGATTTACTGGCGCTCAAGGTACATTCCATTCAGAACAGGCTCTTGCTTATGGCACTAAAATGGTTGGGGGCGTAACTCCAGGCAAAGGCGGTCAAACTCATCTTGGTCTTCCAGTTTTTAACACTGTAGCAGAAGCTAAAGCACAAACTGGTTGCAATGCTTCAGTAATTTATGTTCCACCTCCATTTGCGGCTGATGCTATAATCGAGGCTATTGATAGTGAAATTGAACTTATTGTTTGTATAACCGAGGGCATCCCTGTTCTTGACATGGTTAAAGTTAAAAAAGCCTTGGCTGGTTCTAATTCAAGATTAATTGGCCCAAATTGCCCAGGAATTATCACTCCTGATGAATGTAAAATCGGCATTATGCCTGGCCATATCCATCAAAGAGGTAAAATTGGCATTGTTTCAAGATCAGGAACTTTAACTTATGAAGCAGTTCATCAAACAACTAAAGCTGGCCTTGGTCAAAGTACTTGTATCGGCATTGGTGGCGATCCAGTAAATGGAACTAACTTTATCGATTGTTTAGATATGTTCTTATCTGACCCAGAAACTGAAGCCATCATCATGATTGGTGAAATCGGTGGCTCAGATGAAGAAGATGCTGCAGAATTTTTAAAGAAAGAAGCTAAAAAAGGTCGCTTTAAACCAACTGTTGGCTTTATCGCTGGTCGCACTGCTCCTCCAGGAAGAAGAATGGGTCACGCTGGTGCTATTGTTTCTGGTGGCAAAGGTGGTGCTGAAGATAAAATTGCTGCCATGAAGGCGGCTGGAATTGTTGTTGCTGATAGCCCAGCTAAGCTTGGCGAAACCATGGTTGAGCTATTAAAAGGCCAACAAAAGCAAGTTAAAGCTGCTTAGTTTTAACAATTTATTAACCACATTGGGCACTGTTAACAGTGTCTATAACCTTAAAAAACAAAAATTATGAATGATCGCAATAAAGCATTAGAAGCAGCACTTTCACAAATTGATAAGCAATTTGGCAAAGGTTCAGCAATGAAGTTTGGTCAAAGACCAGTTGTTGATGTTGAGGTAATTCCAACTGGTTCATTAGCACTTGATGTTGCACTTGGTGTTGGAGGATACCCAAGAGGTAGAATTGTTGAAATTTATGGTCCAGAAAGTTCAGGTAAAACTACACTCACCTTGCACGCAATTGCCGAAGCACAAAAGGCAGGTCTTTCTTGCGCCTTTATTGATGCTGAGCACGCTTTTGATCCAGTTTATGCTAAAAATTTAGGCATAAATCTTGAAGATATGATCATTTCGCAACCTGACAATGGTGAAGCAGCTCTTGAGATAGCTGACACTCTAGTTAGATCTGGTGCCATTGACTTAATAATTATCGACTCTGTTGCAGCCCTTGTTCCGCAAGTTGAACTTGAAGGTGGTATGGCAGATAATCAAATGGGTCTACAAGCAAGATTAATGAGTAAAGCCTTAAGAAAGTTGACTTCAACAGTTTCTAAAACAAATTCAACTGTTATCTTCATCAACCAAATTCGCATGAAAATTGGCGTGATGTTTGGTAACCCAGAGACTACAACTGGTGGTAACGCCCTTAAGTTTTATGCCTCAATTCGACTTGATATTCGCAAAGGTAGTGTTATCAAGGATCAAGAAGAAATTTTAGGCAATGAAACCAAAGTCAAGGTTGTTAAAAACAAAGTTGCTCCTCCATTCAAAACAGCAGAATTTGAGATAATTTATGGTGAAGGAGTTTCAAAATATGGCGAATTAATAGATTTAGCAGTCAAATCAGATATCGTTGAAAAATCTGGATCTTGGTATGCTTACAAAGGCAATAAAATTGGCCAAGGTAAAGAAAATGTTAAAAAATATTTAAAGGAAAATCCTGAAATTGGCCAAGAGATTGACGATTTAACCAGAGAAAAACTTGGGATTAAGAAGGTTAAAACTGGGATTTCAGTTTCAAAGGATAAAAAAGAAAAAACAGAAGCAGTTGGCTGATTTGTTTCTTGTGGTCTCAAAGAAAGCTTTTAGAGATTTATGGAATTGATTAGATGATATTTGACTGAACAAAAAAATTGTTAATCTTCTATCTCAATAAATTCTAATAAATTACAGAAATTAATTTTTCAAGTTGCACCTCTGTGTGTTTGCAACTTTGTTGGCAATGCCATAACTTCGTTGCACTCTGTGCGTTTGCAACTTCGTTGCACTCTGTGCGTTTGCAACTTCGTTGCACTCTGTGCGTTTGCAACTTCGTTGCACTCTGTGCGTTTGCAACTTCGTTGCACTCTGTGCGTTTGCAACTTCGTTGC
>JAURQX010000005.1 GCA_030835905.1 Alphaproteobacteria bacterium | reverse complement strand
CAATTAATCCATCAAATCGGCAATTATTTTTTAAATTTTAGCGTATCAAGATATACGTGAATTTAAAAAATTAAAATAACAACAAAATTACTAAAATTCGTTGATTTGCAGGGGTCTTTTAAAGATGAGGTTTGGAATAATACGGCTCTCGAATAACTGCAAATATTTATCTATTGTGCTAATAAAAAATGTGATGAAACTTTATTAAAATTATAATAATTTTTTTAAATCTCTGGCAAGGTAGAAGGAGCCACAAATTATAATTCTACATTTTTTGTTGCTTATTTCTTGGCTAATAAAGTGAATTGCTTGTTCAAGATTTTCTTGATTTGTAACTTTTATTTTATGGTTTTTGGCAATCTCAATAATTTTTTCAGGATCTTCTGGGTGCGGCTCACCATTAACTCTAACCGCAATTATTTGGGCGATTTCACTTAATTGCTTTAAAAATCCTGGGCGGCATTTTTTTCGACTAAAACCAACAATGGCGTAATTTACAAAATCATCATCTTTATTTTCTAGCCATTTTCTAAGAGCAAAAGCGCCAGATTCATTGTGAGCGCCATCAATCCAGATTTCACTTTCTTTATTTTTGAGTAATTTATTGACTTGTCCCTGAATTTTTTGGAGACGAGAGTTAATTTGGCAAGTTTGAATGGCTTGTCGAATGGGCGATTCTGCAATTTTGAATTTAGGTGAAATTTGATGAATACAAGCCAGAACCGTGGCAAAATTGATGTATTGATGATCTCCATCTAGATTTGGCTTAGGTAGATTTATTAACTTTTGATTTTTGAACTCAAAATCAAAAGTTTGATCATCGTTTTTTTCAATAAAGAAATCTTCGCCATAATAAAAATGATCGATTTCTTGATCATTAGCTAAAATTTTAATTATTTCTTTAGCTTCATTGTATTGTGAAGAGCAAAAAAGTGGCGTGTTGGGGCGCATGATCATGGCCTTTTCAAGAGCGATTCTTCGGATATCTGATCCTAAATATTCTTCATGATCGAATGAAATTGGGGTAATAATTGTTGCTAATTTTTCTTGAATAATATTTGTTGAGTCAATTCGACCTCCCATACCACATTCTAAAATTATAATGTCGGCCGGTACTTTAGAAAAAGCTAAAAATGCAGCAATAGTTGAACTTTCCATAAAAGTTAGTAAGGTGTCTTGCGAGGCGAGGCGCACTTCTTCCATTATTTCGTAAAGAAAGCCATCTGTAATCATTTGGCTGTCTAAAATTATTCTTTCATTGAAGTGGTGAATGTGCGGTGAGCTGTAAATATGTACTTTATTTTTGTTGCATTTAAAGATTTGACCAAGAAGAGTGACTGTTGAACCTTTGCCGTTGGTGCCAGCGACATGAATGATTGGTGGTAATTTTAGGTGAGGGTTGTTTAGTCTTTGAAGAACTGGTTGCATTCTTTCAAAAACCGTTTCAAAGTCGATTACTCGATTGCCTAAACTACCAGGGATTGGCCAATGCGGAAGATAAACCATTTTAAAATGCAAAAATTTTACCAAAATTTTAAATTATGCTCATTTTTTTTTCTAATTTTACTTTTTTCAATGAGTAAAATCTTGGCGAAAGAAATTTTTAGTCAAAAAACTGAAGAAAATAAATTTAAAGTTTTGTTAGAAGGTGATTTAAACTTAACTAGTGCCGGTGTTAAGCAACAAAATTCTTATCAAAAAAATCTATTGCCAGATAATTCAACTAAAAATTATTTAAACGATAATTACAATTTTGTTGGTGATTCAGAGGTTAATTTAAGATTTGAAGTTGAATCAAAAAACAAAACTAAAACTTCTTTAAATGCTAATTTTCAAGGAAATGCTGATATTAACAAACGCAAGAGAAATCCTTATCTTGATCAGATTTTTATTGCTCAAAAAAATAGGCTAGGGCGCTTTGAAATTGGCAATACTAAGCCAGCCAATCAACAGATGAAATATGATCCAGCTAGTTTTGCACGTGGTGCGGGTGGGGTTAGGGGTAAATATTTGGAGCATGTAAATTTACCGATTTTAGCTGATTTTAATAATAGTGCTTTGGGGGTTTGTCAAAATAATATTGGTGATCCATCTTGTGCTAATGTTAAGGTGCCGAGTTTTATTATGTTGTCGCAATCACCAATTGGTCATGGCGGATATGCTAAAAGTAGCAATGCAAAATTTAGCGACAATAATATTTCTGGCACTGATCTTAATAATAATTTTAGTAAAAATAACTTAAGATCAATTAATGATGACAGTTTTGAAGGTGCGGAAGATGCCACTAAAATATCTTATTTTTCACCAGATTTGGCTGGCTTTAAATTTGGCTTGAGCTACACGCCAAATTCGCAAGATAATGGTATTACAAAAAATGTGGCTGCTTGGCAAAATAATGCTGAAATTCATGATGTTTTTTCAGTTGGTTTAAATTATGTGCATTATTTGGATAATGGGGCGTTGATTGCTTTTTCTTCAACTGCTGAAAAAGGTAATTCAGTTACTAATAATCGAGCAGATTTGCTGGCTTATGATTTTGCCATAAATTTAAATTATTTTGGGTTTGATGTGGGCTTTTCTTACGGAATTTGGCAAGATTATGGTCAGTCAAAATCGGGAATTTATTCATGTCCATACAATTCTTCACTAAATTTAAATGATCAAAATTGTTCAATTAATACTTCAAAATTTAATAATCCATATTACTTTAGTAGCGGAATTGCTTATAAATTTGGGCCAGTTGGCGCTAGCATAACATCTCTTAACAGTAATTTTCAAAATAATAAATTTAGCTCATTGTCATTTGGACTTGATTATAAACTAAAAAAATATTTAATGCCTTACTTTGAAGTAACAAAATTTACTTTTAAATCTGCACAACCTAAAGCTAGCAGTATTTATAACCAGAATTATATTTCTTCTGATCTTAGACAGGTTAGAGATAATGATGGCTTGATATTTTTAACCGGAATTTCTTATTCATTTTAGCTTTTTTTAATGAGTGTTGCTGCTTTAGAATCATATTTAGCACCTTTAAAGCAAATACTTGACCGTGATGGTGTAACTGAGGTATCGATTAATCGACCTCTTGAGGTTTGGGTTGAATGCAAGGGTGATATGTTTCAAGAAAAATTACCCACTTTTGATTTTGAGCACCTAAAATCTCTTGGTCGCTTGGTAGCGCAAGCAACTGATCAAAGAGTCAGCGAAGAAGAGCCTTTGCTTTCCGCTACTTTACCAAACGGCTTTAGAATTCAAGTTGTTTTTCCTCCAGCTTGTGAGCCAAAAACTGTAGTTATTTCAATTCGTAAACCATCTTCTTTAAAATGGACTTTGGTTGATTATGAAAGGCTTGGCATGTTTGACGCGGTTGCGGTGAGCGAAACTTTTGACAAAAATGATCTAATTTTAGCCAAACTGCTTAAACTTGGTCGCATTAAAGATTTTTTGATGAGAGCAGTTCTTTACAAAAAAAATATTATTATTTCGGGCGGTACTTCAACTGGTAAAACCACTTTTGCTAACGCCATGATTCGCTCAATCCCAGCTGAAGAAAGGTTGATTTCAGTTGAAGATGCTAGAGAGATCGACTTAACTCACAACCCAAACCGCGTACATTTACTTGCTTCAAAAGGTGGCCAAGGTCGAGCCCATGTGACAACTCAAGATTTAATTGAAGCATGTTTAAGACTTCGACCTGAAAGAATTATTGTTGGTGAGTTGCGTGGTTCTGAAGCTTTTAGTTTTTTGCGAGCTATTAATACGGGTCACCCTGGATCTATTTCCACGCTTCACGCCGACACGCCAGCCATGGCAGTTGAACAGCTAAAAATGATGGTGATGCAAGCGGGTCTTGGCATGTCGCCAGCAGAAATTTTGAATTACATTAGAAATGTGGTCGACATAATAGTTCAGCTTAAAAGAGGCCAAAAGGGGCATCGTTTTATTTCAGAAGTTTATTTCAAGCCACTTCATTACAAGCCACCAAAGCAGGAGTAAATACTTTTAAAAACTGCTAGCAGTATTTTTGTTGACTGCAGACTCTAATAGACTTCTTGCATAACTGCCAAATTTTGGTAATTTTTTCGTTATTAAAAATTTTTGAAATTCACGTACATCAAAGTACGCTAAAATTCCAAAAATTTTAGCCGATTTGATGATTAAAATAGTCGTTAAGACTATTTTAATTAATCAAATCTCCCTACTAATTCCTCAAAATTTTATGGTTATGCAAGAAGTCTAATGCCAAAATCCCTGGCAATTCTTTACCCTCTAACCACTCAAGAAACGCGCCACCAGCAGTTGAAATGTAGCTAAATTGATCGGCTAAATTAGTAGCATTAATAGCAGATACAGAATCACCACCTCCAGCAACTGAAATTAGGCCATTATTTTTGGTTAAATTGGCAATAATTTTAGCAAAATCTTCGCTAGCCTTGTTAAAAGGCTTAATTTCAAAAGCACCAAGCGGGCCGTTCCATAAAACTGTTTGATATTTTTTTAATTCATCTGCCAAAAAATTAATCGATTCCACGCCAGCATCTGCAATAATATCATCATCTTGCACCTCACTTAAATCAATATTTTGTGAAGTTGTGTTATTTTCTAATTTTTTACACACTACCACATCTTTTGGCAAAATAATTTGGCAATTATTTTTCTTGGCTTCCTCAATAGCATTTAAAGCCACCTCTTTAAAATCGGCTTCAAAAAGTGATTTACCAACATTATTACCCATCGCATAAAAGAAGGTATTAGCCATGGCGCCAGCAATAAAAATAGCATCACATTTTTTGCTAAGTGATTTAACTAAATCAATTTTACTAGAAATTTTAGCACCACCAATCACCGCCATCATTGGCCTTTTAGAATTTTGTAGCAAATTATTAAGATTATCTAATTCCTTTTCCATTTGAAACCCAGCCACACTTTTAAGAATTTGAGCCACACCAACAATTGATGCATGGGCGCGGTGCGAGCAAGAAAAAGCATCATTAACATAAAGATTAGCAAGTGATGCTAATTGCCTTGAAAATTCAGCGTCGTTTTTTTCTTCTTGAGTGTAAAATCGCAAATTTTCTAACAAAATAACCTCACCATAATTGGTTTTGCTAACTTCTTCTTTAACCTTGTCACCAATGCAATCATCAACAAAATTAACCTTAATATTTGGTAGTAATTCGGCAATGCGCTCAATAGTTTGCACTAAAGACATTGACGCAACTTTTTGTCCTTTTGGCCGACCAAAATGCGAAATCACAATAACTTTTGCCTTATTTTTTGCTAAATATTCAAGGGTAGGGATCACCGCTCTAATTCTGGTGTCGTCAGTAATTTTGCCATCTTTGATCGGCACATTAATATCAACACGCACCAACACATTTTTATTAGTAACTACGCAGTCTTTAAGTCGATTAAAGTTCATGATTATTAGTTTTGTTGTTAATATTAATTGTCTTCGATGGTTTTGAGCTCTTGGATTCTTTTAAATACATTGCGCATAGTAATTTCATCCAATCCTCTCGGTTTAATAATACTCTTTGCCTCTTCTAGAGTTTCTTCATTATCTTCTCCAAAAAAATTTTCTTGAAAAACTTCAACAATCTTATCATTGCACTGATGATTTTTTTCGTAATAAAAAAACGACAATATTTCGCCACCAAAATACCAGAAATCTCTTTTAGATTTAAAAAATTCAGAATTTGTCTTTTTAAAACACAGTCCAAATTTCTTTAATTCTTTAATCAATTCCACAATAAATTTATCATGATCTTTGGGTAGAAGATTAAAAAGACCATTATTTAAAATTCTTAAAACAAGTAAAAAGGATAATCCTTTAACCCACAATAGAGAAGTATCTTGATTTTTTGGCCAATCATTTTTTCTGTAAATAAAATAACTAAAATCTTTGTAAAATCTTTCTATTTGTCTTGGCTCAAATTTAAAACTAGAAAATAATTTACTATTCCAATTTATTAATTCTTGTAATTTGTTAGATATTTTAACCAGACTAGAATCAAATTCATATGTAACATCTACGTTAAAAATAGGTTTTTGCTCTTTTGGCTTATTTTCTAAAAATTTCTTAAACAAGCTTCGATTAAACTTATCATAATCCTCTAATTTTCCTTCAACAAGCTTAACTTCTTTAGAAACAAATCTTAAAAAATAATTATCAAATTTAATTCCTTCACCAAATAAAGCTTTAGTTGAAACTTCGAGCTGTTGTTTATTAACTGCCAAAATAAAGAAAACTCCTTTAATGGCAAAAATATGTTTAATAGCCTCTAAAAACTCAATGGCATAATTCGGGCGACAACGATCAAGCTCATCAACAATAATAATTAATCTTTTTTTATGAGTTTTTTCAACAAACTCAGCTAATGTTTTTTTAAGATCTTCATACTGCTTCTTGGTGCTAGAAAATTGTTGATCAATTTCTTGTTTTTTTATCTCTTTAAAAGTTGCTTCCGCACCATCAAGCACGACTTTGGTTACTGGATCAGAATTTTTAGCTATTTCATAGCCACCCTTAAATATCGCATTTAAAATTTTTTTCAAATTTTCTGTTAAGCTTTCATTGCCAACTTTTTCAATCTCTTCTAAAATTGTGCATAATATTGGCACTAAAGGCTCTTTGGCAAAATCAGTTTCCCAAGCATTTATCTCAATAACAGTTTCTTCTTTTTGTCGCAAAAATTCACTAAACATTCTGATAAAAGTGGTTTTGCCACGACCAAAAGGAGCATTAAGGCTAATTACAAAAGAATCGTCAATAAAAGGACAATTGTAGTTAATTATGTTAAAGAGTTTTTTGGCTAATTCTTCTCTGCCAAAGCAATCCGCCTCAAAAGGATCTCTTGACTCTTTAGTTAGTTCACTTTCTTGGTTTTGACTATTTTTCATTATCCTTACTTTTTAAAAGTTTTTTAGCATTTAATCCAACTACTATTTTTTTGCCAGTTTTAGCTTCTAATTCCTTTCTAGCGTTGCCAGAAATTTTTCCTCCTTGCTTGGCAATTTTTTTGCTTTCAGTAAAATTTCTTGGATTTTTAGCTTTTGAGATATCGGTTGTTGAAGCTTCGGCTAACATATTCAAAATTAGCTCGGTGTTAGTCATGTTATCTCGCAAATTTTCTTTCTTTAAGCCTTTCAATATCTTGTATTCTTTGGTAGTTTTGCCACTACAACTTTTAGTAATAATATCAGTTAGGTTAGCAAATTCTTGACCTTTTTTTAAGCCAATTCTTTGCCATTCATCAGTTAGGCTTTTGCGAATTTCAATGCTTTTAAGCCTTTGGTTAATCCAATTTTGGCTGTATCCAAGATTTAGATATTGTTGTAAAGCTCGATCAATTGAAAGTTCAGGATTTTGCATTTCATCAAATCTTTCATTAGCAATTTTTGCTAGCCATAATTTAAAAGGCTCAGCTTTTTTAGAAGGGATTGATTGAATTGGGCGAAACAGTTGTTGAGTGGTGGCGACATCAGTAAATCTCATCTTGCCATCAAGTGCAATCATTTTCAAAGCGTGACAATTTGTCACACTTTGATTTCCTTCTGTTTTTAAGCGTTGTTTTAATTTACGCCAATAAGCATTTGGCTCAACGCTTTCAGTCAAAATGGCAATTACATCAATTATTGAAAAGTACCATTGTTCTTCATCTTGATTCCAGTGAGTACGAACTTTTTGATCTTCAAATAATTTAATTTGGTTTTGTTTTGTCATTTTGGTGGATTTTAAATTAGATTTGTTAATTCATGGCAAAATTTTTATTTAAACCTATTCAACCTCAACCGCAAAGCATTCAATTTAATAAAGCCTTGTGCGTCTCTTTGGTCATAAACTGAATCTTCTTCAAAAGTAACATGCGAAACTGAATAAAGACTTTTAGCTGAAGATCTGCCAACAACCGTAACACTTCCTTTGTAAAGGTCTAAAACCACTTCACCTTCAACATTTTTTTGTGATTCATCGATCAAAGCTTGTAACATTTTGCGCTCAGGTGAAAACCAAAAACCATTATAAATTAAGCTGGCATAGCGTGGCATAATTTCATCTTTTAGGTGCGCTGCTTCACGGTCTAAAGTAATTGATTCCATTGCGCGATGCGATGTTAAAAGAATAGTGCCACCCGGAGTTTCATAAATGCCGCGCGATTTCATGCCAACAAAACGATTTTCAACTAGATCAAGGCGTCCAATACCATTTTTACCACCTAATTCATTAAGCTTGGTTAAAATTTGTGCCGGCGACATTTTTTGATCATCAATTGCGATTGGATCACCATTTTTAAATTGAATTTTAATGGTAGTGATTTTGTCAGGCGCTTCTTGCGGACTAACTGTTCTTTGATAAACATATTCTGGTGCCTTTTGACTTGGATCTTCCAAAACTTTGCCTTCACTTGAAGTGTGAAGCAAATTAGCATCAACCGAGTAGGGCGCTTCACCTCTTTTATCTTTAGCAACTGGTATTTGGTTTTTTTCAGCGTAATCAATAAGTTTGGTGCGCGAATTTAAATCCCATTCGCGCCATGGAGCGATTATTTTAATTTCAGGATTATTGGCATAGTAGCCAATTTCAAAACGCACTTGATCATTACCTTTGCCAGTAGCACCATGCGCCACCGCATCAGCTCCAACTTGTTTAGCAATTTCAATTTGTCTTTTAGCGATCAATGGCCGAGCAATTGAAGTACCAAGCAAATAAACGCCTTCATAAAGCGTATTGGCACGAAACATTGGAAAAACATAGTTGCGCACAAATTCTTCGCGCAAATCTTCAATAAAAATTTGTTTGACACCCAAGCTTTCAGCTTTTTTGCGGGCAGGCTCTAATTCTTCACCTTGACCTAAATCAGCAGTAAATGTAACAACTTCACATTCATATTTTTCTTGAAGCCATTTTAGAATAACCGATGTATCTAAGCCACCAGAATAAGCGAGGACAACTTTTTTGATTTTTTTCATGAACTTAATTGAATTGGTTTTCTTGACTTGCAAATTATTTTTTATAAAAAAGCAAAAACGCCAAAAAATCTATTAATTATTTTGATTAAATCAACTATGCAAATAAAAGAAATTTCTACTCGCGATGATATAGAAAAAACATTTCATGTTTTGCAACAAATATACGAAAATTTAAATGCAGATGGCTATATCGACGATGTTTTAAATATGATACAAAGAGGTTATAAAATGGCGCAAGTTTGCGAAGATAAAGATATTGATAATGGAAGGTGTATTGGGGTTATTGGAGTTAGGATTGTTAGAAAAATTCAATTTGGTAAAATGTTAGAAATTGAAGATTTTATGATTGATCGCAAAAAAAGAGGCATTGGTGTAGGTAAAATGATGATTCGTTGGGCTGAATGGCAAGCTGCTATTTTTAAGTGCGATGCGATAGTTGGTTGTTTAGGTTCTAAAAGAGAAGAATCGCAACATATATTTTCTAGAGAAGGTTTTAGTATTGATGGATTATTATTTAACAAAAAAACCTCATAATTTTAAGATGGTTGATTCAGATGATAGAAATAAAAGTTTTACAATTAGAAAATTTTGCAGGATGATCAAAAGTAGCTTCTTTAGGCTTTATATTAAACTTCCTTTCAAAATACTAAAAGCTTCGATAACTGATTTAGTTAATCAAAATGGTGTAGAGCATGCTGGGTATTTAGCTTTTTTAAGCATTTTGTCACTATTTCCATTTTTAATTTTCTTAATAGCGATTATCGGTTTTTTTGGAGCAACGAATGAAGGAATAAAATTCATTGAATATATTCTAAATTCAGTTCCTAAAGAAATGAATCAAGCTCTTGCTCCTCGAATTAAGGAGATAATTTCAGGTCCACATCAAGGTTTTTTAACAATCGCCATTTTAGGTGTTATCTGGACAGCCTCGTCTTCGGTTGAAGGGTGCCGAACAATATTAAATCGTGCCTATCGTATTGAATTTCCACCGCCTTATATTTGGCGAAGATTTGTAAGTATAATAGAATTTTTTATTATAACTTTTTCTATAGTTGTTGGAATTATCGCTTTTTTGATTATTCCAAACTTACTTCAAAAAGTAGATTCATTTCTTTCTTTGGGAATAGATTTTAAAGCTTGGTTTTTTTACTTTAGTAAAATAATAGTTTTTTTAATAATTGTTGCATCAACATCATTACTATATTTTGCATTACCAAATGCTAAACAAAAAATAACCCAAACTTTACCAGGTTCAATTTTAACCGTTATTTTATATTCAATATTACAAAAAGCTTTTGCATTTTATCTTGGATATTTTGATCAAGTAAACTTTGTCTATGGATCTTTAGCCGGCATCATAGTTTCTTTGATGTTTTTTTATTTAATAAGTTTAGTTTTTATTTTTGGTGCAGAATTTAATTACCATTATCACCGCGTATATCATGTATTTCTTAAGAAAAATAAAAAATGAAAGTTAGAATTAATATATCTCTTAAAAAAGGCGTTTTGGATACACAAGGCAAAGCCATTGAAAATTTATTGATAAAAGATTTTGGCTTTAGCAATCTTGCAAATGTTAGACAAGGCAAATTTATAGATTTAGAAATTTCCGAAAGCGATCCATTAAAAATTCAGCAAATAATTGATGAAATTTGTGATAAATTTTTAGTTAATAAAGTAATCGAGGATTATAATTACACTATAATTTAATTTTATGAAGGCTGTAGTCATAACATTTCCAGGCTCAAATTGCGATAGAGATAGTATTGAGGCTATTAAGGCAGTTAATGGTAATGTGCAAAATATTTGGTATAAAGAAACATCTTTAGACAATGATCTTGATTTAATAATATTGCCAGGCGGTTTTTCTTATGGTGATTATTTACGATCAGGAGCCATGGCAGCTACTGCTCCAGTTATTAAAGAGGTAAAAAGATTAGCGAAAAAAGGAGTCAATATTTTGGGGATCTGCAACGGTTTTCAAATTTTGACTGAAATAGGTCTTGTAAAGGGATCTTTAATTCGCAACAAAGATCTTAAGTTTATTTGTAAATCGATTCATTTAAGGGTTAAAAATAACGAATCAATTTTTACTAAAAGTTTTAAAAAAAACCAAATAGTTAAAATGCCTATCGCTAATATGGACGGCAACTATTTTGCTTGTGAAAATATTTTAAAAGAGCTTCAGGATAAGAATTTAATAGCATTTGAATATTGTGATGAGAATGGTCAATCAAGTAAAAATTCAAATCCAAATGGTTCGATAAATAATATAGCAGGTGTTTTTAATGATCAGAAAAACATATTAGGCATCATGCCTCATCCTGAAAGAGCTATCGGATATAATAAAGATTTAGGAAGTGATGGTTTGCATATTTTTGACTTTTTTAATATTTAGGCATCTCTAAAAAAGTCTTTAGAGATAAAATTTGAGGGTTTTTAGTAACTTTTACTAAATTTTAAGTAAATATATAATTGGTTATTGACAAGATCGAAATTATAAATTAAAATTACACAATAGCCACTACTTAAGGTTTTTGTGGTGTCGAATTATCTTCAAAATTAAGCCAATCCTTCTAAAAAAATTTTCTTTTTACAATTTTTTGATGTTTAATGTCGCAAAAATTTTAATTTTAGTTGGGCAATTGACTGCGGTTGAAATTCTTAGTAATTACTTAATTTAAAAGGATCATTTAATTTTTTAAGCGCAAATTGGCGTTATGAAGCTACTTTTCCTTTTAATTTTAAACATTGTTAACACTATCTTATAGTTTTTGTTAACTTAATATATCAATTAAATAAACATGTCTTCAACTCTTACAATTAATGGCAGTAAGTCGAGCCAAGAAAACAGCGCTAGCGAAGTAAATTCTAATGAAGTAAATAATAATATAGTTATAAATACCGTAGAAGAATCTGATTTAACTTCTGATCAAGAATTAAAGAAAAATATTGAACCTAAGAAAATTCATAGCGGAAGTTTAATAAGTAAGGGTCAAAAATTATCTCTAAAGCAACAAGATCGCGATTATAAAAAGCCCCATAGAAGAAATGAATTTAAAAATGACACCGACGAGAACAATAAGGATAATATTAATAAAGAAGAAGAGTCGAATTTAGAAGAGGGAAAAATTGATGAAAAAAATATCTTAGAATTAAAAAGTCTCAAAACTAAAAATGCTGAAAGCTTGATTGAAATTGCCAAAGAACATGGCTTAGAAAATATCGGCGATTTTGGTAGACAAGATATAATTTATAATATCTTAAAAAGCTTCTCTAATGCTAACACACAAAATATAATTATTGGTGAAGGTGTGCTAGAAGTGCTAGATGATGGATTTGGTTTTTTAAGGTCTCATGAAACAAATTATTTTCCAGGTTCAGATGATATTTATGTTTCTCCGAGTCAAATTAAGAGGTTTGGTCTAAGGACTGGTGATACAGTAAAGGGTCAAATTAGAGCTCCTAAAAAAGGAGAAAGGTATTTTGCACTTCTTCGTGTAAATGAAGTTAATTTTGGCGCTCCTGAGTTGATTAGAAATCGTGTATTATTTGATGATTTAACGCCTCTTTACCCACATAAAAAGCTAAAATTAGAAGTTGAAAATCCCTTAAATAATGATTTAAGTACCAGAATCATAGATCTTGTGACTCCACTTGGTAAGGGTCAAAGGGCTTTAATAGTTGCACCGCCAAGAACGGGCAAAACTTCATTAATGCAAAATATTGCCCATGCAATTACTACAAATCATCCTGAAGTTACTCTAATTGTGCTCTTAATTGACGAAAGGCCGGAAGAGGTTACAGATATGATAAGAACAGTAAAGGGTGAAGTAGTTAGTTCAACTTTCGATGAATCAGCGCATCGCCATGTTCAGCTTGCAGAAATGGTAATTGAGAAAGCTAGAAGATTAGTCGAGGCTAAAAAAGATGTCGTAATATTACTTGATAATATCACCAGACTTGCTAGAGCCTATAACACAGTTATACCTTCATCTGGTAAAGTTCTAACTGGTGGCGTTGATTCAAATGCGCTACAAAAACCTAAAAGATTCCTAGGTGCTGCAAGAAATATTGAAGAAGGTGGTTCGTTAACTATAATTTCGACAGCATTAATCGAAACGGGATCTAAAATGGATGAGGTTATTTTTGAAGAGTTTAAAGGAACTGGTAATGCAGAAATTGTTCTTGATCGTAAAATTTCTGATAAAAGAATTTTCCCGGCAATTGATATCACAAGGTCAGGAACTAGAAAAGAGGAAATTTTGGTTGATAGGGCAACTTTATCAAAAGTTTGGATGCTTAGAAGAATTGTTAATCCAATGAATTCATTAGAAGCAATGGAATTTTTATTACAAAAATTAGAAGGAACTAAAAGTAACGAAGAATTCTTTAAATCTATGAATTCTTAAACATTAATCAAAAAATTCTTTAAAAACTTGTTTACTATTTAATGTCTTAGATTCTAATTTTTTACGGTGGGATTGTTGAATTATTTTTTAGTTTTTTTGATAAAATTATTATTTCTGTCATAAAGACTTTATTTTAGAAATAAACTAGCTAAAAGTTAAATAAAAACATTTTACTAATAAGTTTGATGAATAATGGTCTTTTTCTTTAAAAATCTAATCATAAATGAGAATTATTAATAAGTTTTTAGTAATTTTTTTGCTTTTAGTTTTAAGCTCGTGCGTTTTAAAGAAAAACTATAATGTTTTGTCTGATTTTGAATCTCACCTAATCTACAAAGGTGATTATAGATCCTACCTTGGTTTAGAATATTTAGATTTTGCAAGAAGATACAGAGCTGTTGATGATAATTATGCAACTGAGTACTTTTCAACAAAAGGTTTGCGCGTAATAACCGATGAAGACATAATTCCTGAAAATCCCAGAGATTGGAATGCTGATGAATCACAAATTGAGTTGATGATGTTAATGCAAACTCGACTTGAAAATCTAATGGGTAAAGAATACTTACAAAAAAATATCCCAATTCAATTGGCGCATTTAGTTTATCTTTATGATTGCTGGATAGCTAGAGAATCTAATTCTGTTTTTATTGCTGACGAAATGGCAAGATGTAGAGTTAGATTTATTAAGTTACTTAACGAAATAGAATATTATTTGGCAAACATTAATAGAGATAGGTCGAAACCAATCAAGATTGAGAAACCTGAATTTGAATTATTTAGAATTAATTTTGACTTCGATAGCTCTAATTTAAATGATAAAGCATTTTATGATTTATACAAAGCGCTTTCTTATATAGAATCAATTAACAGAGGTTTTAAAGTATTATTGGTTGGTAATGCTGATCGTTTAGGCAGCAAAATATACAACAAAGCACTATCTCTTAACAGAGTTTTAACCGTAAAAAATTATCTTATTAAAAATGGCGTAGATGAAAGCTTTATTATCTCAAAGGCCTTAGGAGAAGAATTTCCTGAAATTATTACTTTTGACGGTAAATCAAATCAACCAAACCGATCGGTTGAAATATATGTAATTACTGGCTTGTCTGACTATGTAGTCAAAGAGTTGCCGGTGCCTTTGGTAAAAAATCAAGTCTATCAAAACGAAATAAGAAAAGCTAGGCAAAGTAAAGGTTTAAATAATTAGATAGTTTTTAAAATTAATGAGGTACGATTTTTCTTCAAAAAAAAGAATTATTATAAAGGTCGGCTCTTCTTTGATAGTTGATGATTATGATTTGCGAAAAAATTGGTTTAACTATTTTGCGCATGATATTGCTGAATTAATTAATAATAACCATCACATTATTATTGTTTCATCTGGTGCAATAGCTTTGGGAATTAAGCAAATATCAACAGAAAATAATATCATCAATAAAAAAAACCTTAATCTGGTGCAAAAACAGGCGATGTCAGCTATTGGCCAAATTTTTCTAATGAATAATTATCATCATATTTTTCAAAATCACTCACTAAATGTAGCTCAAATTTTATTAACAGCTGAAGACTGTAATGTAAATCATCGCAGAGAAAATTTTAAAAATACTATCGAAGAGTTATTGAGTAGAAATATTATTCCAATTATTAATGAAAATGACTCAATAGCAGTTGATGAAATAAAAATAGGCGACAATGATACCTTGGCGGCTCATATTGCAAAAATTACCGACGCAAATTTAATGATTTTATTTTCTGATATTGATGGCTTATATGAAGAAAACCCTAAATTAAATCAGTCCGCCAAATTTATAGATAAAGTAAATCAAGTTGACGAAAAAATACTTAAAATGGCTAGTGATTCAATATCAAATATTGGAACTGGAGGCATGATTACCAAAATAAAATCTGCTAAAATGTTACAATGCACAGGCTGTGATACAATTATAACTTCAGGAGTTGAAGATGGGTGCTTATCTAGCTTAATAGCAAATCAAAAAAAATTTACACTTTTTACCAGTTAAACAAATGACTAAAATCTACAGCAATAATTTGGAAGAAATTATCATAAACGATCGAAATGTTGATGTTTCATTTGAGTTTTTTCCGCCAAAAAATGTGGAAATGGAAGATAAATTATGGCAAGCGATTACCAAGTTAAAAAGTTTAAATCCGAATTTTGTTTCTGTTACTTATGGGGCAGGTGGTTCAACTCGCGAAAGAACCCATAGTACAATTCAAAAAATACTAAATGAAACAAGTCTTAAACCAGCTTCACATCTGACTTGTATTGCTGCTTCAAAAGAAGAGATTAATCAAATTTTGCATAACTACTGGCAAATTGGCGTAAGACATATCGTAGCCTTAAGGGGAGATATGCCTGCTTCTAGTCCAAGTTACCAGCTACATCCTGATGGTTATCATTATGCTAGTGATCTAGTAAATGGAATCAAAAATTTATCAAAAGAGGGTATAAAATTTGAAATATCTGTTGCTGGTTATCCTGAAAAACATCCAGAGGCAAAAGATCTCGAGGAGGATATAAAAAATCTTAAACTTAAGGTTGATTGTGGTGCTGATCGCATTATTACTCAGTTTTTCTTTGATGCTGATGCCTTTTTAAAATTTGTTGATAAATGTCGAAGTTCTGGAATTAATGTGCCAATAATTCCAGGCATTTTACCAGTTAGCAATTATAAACAGGTTAAGCATTTTGCCAAAATGTGCGGAGCACAAATCCCTAAATGGATGGAAAATATTTTTAATAATCTTGACGACAATCCAGAAACTCGACAATTGATTGCAGGTATGGTTGCCACTGAGCTATGTCGGATTTTATACAAATCAGGAGTTAGTCAATTTCATTTCTATACTCTAAATCGAGCAGATCTTACCAAGGCAATTTGTCACGTTTTAGGTGTTAGGTAAAAAATTTAGTTTTTATTACACAGATTAATTTATTAGATCTTTTAAAATGACAGTTAAAACGCCAATTTGTGTTTAAGATTTTATTCTTAAAATATTTATCTAAATGGTCAATTGCTATCATCAAACTCGAACCATTTTTACTCAACGCCAAAAATTGCGTATCTATTATTATAGCTATTTTTAAAAGTATCCGCAATTATTTGAGTTGATTTTGTTAAATTAAAACCTACTGATAAATATTGGTTATTGAAGTACTCAGTATATTTTACATTTTTAGACCTATCAAGATTAATTAGAAAGGAGTCGGTATTAATTGAAAATTTTTGGTAATTTTGATTATCAGCAAATTTAGCATAAGATTTTTTTAAATTAATAAAAATAGTTAGTAAGCTAATCAAAAATAAATTATAATTTTTCATCTTAGGTTTTTAATCAGCAGTTTGTGGTAAAAATTTCATAACCATCTTTCGTAACACCTACAGTGTGTTCAAATTGAGCGGATAAAGACTTGTCTCTTGTTGTAACTGTCCAACCATCATGCTTACTTAATATTGTTTGATATTTACCAGCATTTATCATGGGCTCAATTGTAAAAAACATACCTTCTTTCATTATCAGTTGATTATCTGGTTGATTATAGTGTAATATGCTGGGTTCGTCATGAAATACTTTTCCTATGCCATGACCGCAATAATCACGAACAACGGAATAGCCATTTTGTGTAGCATGCTCTTCGATTGCACGTCCAATATTATTGACAGGTGCTCCGGGCTTAACTTCTTTTATCCCTAGCATCATACACTCATAAGTAACTTCAACTAATCTTTTAGCTTTTATTGTAGGTTTACCAACAAAAAATGTTCTACTGGTGTCACCATGCCATCCATCAACAATTACAGTTACATCAACATTAATTATATCTCCGTCATTAAGTTTTTTTTCTGATGGTATGCCATGACACACAACATGATTAACTGAAGTACAAATTGATTTTGGAAAGCCACGATAGTTTAGAGGGGCGGGTATTGCATTGTTTTTGATAATTTCTTTGTGGCACAAGCTATTCAACTCTTCAGTGCTAACATTTGGTTTTATAAATGGCTCTATATAATCCAAAATTGAAGCTGCTAATCTACCAGCTTTTCGCATTGCAATATAATCTTCCTTTTTATGAATTTTAATCTGCACTTAAATTATTATTAATTTTAATTCTACCTTCAATAACCTTGCCGCTTTTTAGTGCGTATGTTTGGTTGGTTTTTAAAGTAAAATCTAATACAACTTGATTTTGTTCATTTATATTTGGTGCAAGTGCATCATCATTGACTCTTGAAAGAATTTTCCATTTACTAAGACTCATTTTCCATACAACATCAACAGAATTAAAATTTATATTTTTTACAAAAATTTCATTATTTGAGTTATTTTCTACTGAGGTAATCTTTTGGTCATTAAACCATGCGGCCCATTCATTTTTGTTGCGAAAAATAATTGAAGATAGATAAAGAAATGCATTTTTATTATCTTCTTCTTTTTTTTCCTTTTCAGCCTGATCGCTATCTTTAGCTTCTATCTCTTCATTTTCATCTATAAGTAAAAAATCAGTTCCAGTTTTGAAAGATTCAATAGCTAAGTTTACATTTTGCTCCTCTTCCTTATTCATCATGATTGATTTTAGTAATTCTTTGACGATATTTTTTTCTTTAGAATCTTGTTCAGTAACATTTTTAGGTTCTGGTGGAGTATCTGCGTCTGGAAGTTCGTCGGCATTTATAGGTTGTTCATTTTCTGTATTGTCTTGGTCAATTATTTGCTCCTGCGCATTACCAATATTAATTACAAGCAATATAAAAAAAATAGATACTAGATTAATAAGCAAATAAAAGTTAAGCTTTTTGATTACTGTATCTTTTTTCATAATAAAATTATTAATGGCAAATTTTTTACTGCCTTCTGCAATATTTTTGGTTATTGGGAAAATATTTTTTCAAATAGTGACATCAATTTGTTATTACAATGTTAGGATTTGATTTAAATTTCTAGCTTTATTTATCTTCGTAATTATACCAATGAATTATTGCCTTAGTTTTAATATTTCCTTCAGCTTGACCAGTGCTAACCTTCTTTAAATCATTGAGGTCATATTCCTTATCTCGTGAAATACTTATTTCCGAAATAATTTTTTGACCTGTTAATGTATCAGTAAAATCATTAATAAATTTAATTGCCCTAATATCTGTAAGAGATGAGAAGCTTAAGTCTACTCTGACATAAGATACTTTTATAGTAGCTCTATCAAAAATTCCATCACTCATTTTTTGTGGGAGACTTAGCTTCATATCAACCTTTTTAATAAAATGTTTTTTTGCAATTTCTGCAACTGACTTGTTAACTTTATCTGATTTAATTACTTCAACACGTTTTTTTAAATCAGGAAGCTCTGACCAAAGTTGTGAGTATTTTTTAAATTCTGCAGCTTTACTTTCTAAGTGAGACCTTTCTTGCTCTAATTTTTTGATTTCTGATTTAATTTTTTTAATTTCTGCTTCAGACTTTTCTACGAATTTTATATTATAGTATATGCCATAAGATGCTGTAAAAATTAGTAAACAAGAAGCGATTGCATTAACGGCAATTTTTTTTTGTATTGTTGATATCTTCATGCTCTATGTTTAATATTAATCATTACCTTCAATTGAAAAAAACACTGGAAAAGAGTAATATTTCTGACTAAAATCAATATTTTTTGGCAATTCTGAGAAGGTTATTTTTTTCTTTTCAAACTTCTTCCTAGTTTGAACGGTTAATGAGTCAAATTCTCGAAATAAATCTTCAATATCGCCACTTTCATTAAAGACATCGCCAGACATTTTATAAAGATATTGAACTTTTATTGGTGATTGATGGTTAAATCCCTGAAGATTGAATACAAAGCTTTTGATCTTAAGATTAAGACCCTGTAAATAAGAGAGTTTTTTATAAAATTCAAAAATATCTTGTCCAATCGATCCTATACTTTCATCAATTTTACCAAAATCTGCAATTCTTTCAAAGCTAAGATTTACGCCTTCAACTCTGTCTTGTCCGTTATTTAGCGTACTCAATTTCATTGATGTTACTTTTTTTAATGCTTTGAATTTGTCAATTTCAGTATTTTCAATTTTTGCACTTAAATTTTGTTTGTTTAATACGGTAAATAAAACTAAGGCAGCAATGCAAATTGAAAGCGCTAAATTTAAGAAATAAGAAAATTGCAATCCATTAAAAAATTTACTAACAAATTTAAGTTTTGGTGATTGAAATTTCATTACCTTCTTACTTGAAGAAAATATTTTAGAGATCAAAACATCGCAATATTTACTTTTTTCAGGAACAACCGACTCTAAATTAATTTTTTTAGATAATTCATGAGGAGTTAAAAAGCTGCAACTCAAATCCTTGCTTAGACTTTCTTGCAGCTGACTATTAACTTTTTTTGAAAAAATATTTATAACCCTCATTTCCTCAATTTGAAGGTCAGAATAAATTCTTTTTAAATATTCAAATGTTGAATAGATGTCCTGCTCAAATTTTTCAACAAAGTCAGATTTTGCAAATTCATAGGTAACAACCCTAGTAAAAACAATAGAATCTTGTGAAAAAACTATTTGTCTTATACCGCTAACTTTATTTTGTATAATAATACAATAAAGGTCATTTTTTTTCTTTGAAGTAAGCTTTTCTTCTTTGGAAAAAGTGCTATTTTTGATAAGTTTAAATAAATTGTAACACTCAACTGGTAACATATATATGCCGACTAGGTAATTAGGCATATCGACTAAAAACCTAATCCACTCTTTAATTTCTTCAGATTGTGGTGACGAGATAAATAAACAGTCCCAATGCCGATCTTTTTTATCCAAATTCTTAATTGCCTTCTTGTTGATGATCATAAAATTTTTAAGACTATCTTTGTCACCTTCTGAAGACAAAGATCGATGTGCCATTTTTCTTAAATCTAGCGGATTGACCGATGGAAAGCGCTTCTTTTTATAAGTCTGGTCAAGTGTATCAATTAAAATATAGGATGGTAAGCTTTTATTTTTTTTAAAAAATGCGGATATTTTATCTTTATTTTCTTGGTTAAAATCTTCTTTGTTAAGAAAAATTTTGTTTTCAATTTTTTTGCCTTTGTGAACAGTTATAATTGAGCCATAGTTACCGATTGTAATAACAATATTTTTGCGCGCCATTTATAAAAAAATTGTTAAAATATTAAGCTGTTTGAGTTGCTAATAATTTTATTAATATTTAATAAAACCTAATAAAAGAAAGAGTTCTAAAATTCTTATTCAAATGCATAATGCAATTATGAATCCAGTTAAATTAAGAAATAATTTAACTTATGCTTATTATAGTTTTAAATTTAAAATTTACTTTTACTCTTTAATTTTCAAAGTCAAACTAGCTTAAGTTGTAAAATATCTTTATGAGCTTTTTGTTAAGTTTTTTAAATTATCCTTTACCTATTTTTGCTAAAAAGGGCTTAAGATTAGAAAAAATCTAAAATTGAAAATCTTTAACAATAGTGTCTAGTAAATCAAGTAACTTAAAATTAATAATAATTTTCATCAATTTTATTTCTAAATTTGAGCTTTTTAAAGTAAATATAAAATAGTTAATGAATCATATTATTGGGATTGGTGCTGATATTTTGAATTCGACTAGGGTTGAAAATTTAATCAAAAAATTTAACAATCTATTTTTAAGTAAATTTTTTACAAATTACGAAATTTGCAACTTTCAAAAAATAAAAAATCATAAGAAGCAAATATCATATCTAGCTAAGAGATTTGCGGCAAAAGAGTCGTTTGCTAAAGCCTGTGGAACAGGTATTGGGCGTGGCATAAATTTTAAAGATATTGAGGTACAAAACAATAACTTGGGTAAACCAGAAATATTAATTAAAAATAATAAAATCGACTTTTTAAATAATCTTTTTAACTGTAAAAAATTTAAAACTCATTTAAGTCTTAGTGACGAAGGTGATTTGGTTTTATCTTACGTAATTATTGAACAAATAGAATAAGATTAAATGGTAAAAAAAAATATTTTAGTTATTGGCGCAGGAACTTGGGGAACTGCAATCGCTAATGTTTTAGCTGATAATAGTAATAATGTAGTATTGAGTTCAATAGAAGAAGATGTGATTAATGAAATCAACAGCCACCATTCTACAAAAAAATATTTACCAAATGTTGAATTGTCACCTAATTTAAAAGCTATTGGTAATTATAATGAATTCTTAGTTAGTTGTGATTTAATTTTTATTGTTGTGCCATCACAGGTTGTTGCACAAGTTTTTAAGGATTTGTCACAGAAAAAAAGCATCCCAAAAGATTGTTTATTTATAATCTGTTCTAAGGGTTTAGAGCCAAGCTCTCTAAATCTTTTAACGGATTCATTTGCTGAACTAAATCCTGATAAAAAATATGCAGTTTTGTCAGGTCCAAATTTTGCAATTGAAGTTGCTAATCGCATGCCAACTATTACCAATATTTGTACAACTGATCAGGAAATCTCTAAGCCAATTATTGAAGCATTAAACAATAGCTATTTTAAAGCAATTTATGACTCGCAGCCAGTTACCGCTGAAATTTGTGGAATTGTTAAAAATATTTTAGCAATTGGTTGTGGAATTATTGATGGCCTTGATCTTGGTGTTAATGCTAAAGCAGCTATCATAACATATGGTACCCAAGAAATCAAAACACTTTGTAGATTTTTTGATTGTGATGGCTTTATTGCAACTCCTGCAGGGTTTGGTGATATCTTTTTAACTTGTTCTTCGAATAAATCACGCAATAATTCTTTAGGTAGAAAATTAGCGTCAGGGAAAAAGTACAAATATATTATAAAAGAAGAAAAAACAACTTTCGAAGGAGCAATTTCTGCATCTTCAGTTTGCAAATTAGCGCAGCAAAATCAAATCAATTTACCGCTTTGTCAGACAATTCATGATATAATTTATCAAGATTTTAGCGTCGATGAAATCAAGCAAAAAATAATCAAAACTTTAATTAATTAAGATGTCTAATAACTCCATTTTAATAATTGATTTTGGTAGCCAAGTTACTCAGCTAATTGCTCGAAGAGTGCGTGAAATTGGTGTTTTTTGCGAAGTTAGAAATTGCGATTTTTCGCTTAATGATATCAAAAAAATAAAGCCAAAAGCCGTTATTTTTTCGGGAGGTCCTGAATCGGTTTATGGAAAGGATGCGCCGTTAATTGATAAAGAGATTTTTGAGTTAAATATTCCAATTCTTGGAATTTGCTATGGTCAGCAATTAATTTGTCATTTACTTGGTGGTAAGGTTGAAATTTCTTCACATCGCGGCTTTGGTAAGTCATTGCTTCATATTTTTGATGATTCTTGTATTTTAAATGGTGCTGAAGGTGGGGCGGAAAATCTTCCTGCAACTTGGGGATATGATCAATCTCAACTATTAAAAAGAGAAGATCTTAAAAGTGCTAGTCAAGTCTGGATGAGTCATGGCGATCATATTAGTCAATTACCAGCTGGCTTTGTTTCCATTGCTTCAGCTGTGTCGGCACCAAATGCGGTGATTGCCGATAAAAAACGCAAAATTTATGGTATGCAATTTCATCCTGAAGTTGTGCATTCGCTGGACGGCAAAAAATTCTTAGAAAATTTTGTAGTTAAAATTGCTGGTTGTAATAGGGATTGGAATATGGGCAATTTTATGCAAGAAGAAATTGTTAAAATCAGAAAAACAGTTGGTGATAAAAAGGTGATTTGCGGCTTGAGTGGCGGTGTTGATTCGTCGGTAGTGGCTGCACTTATTCACAAAGCAATTGGTAAGCAATTAACCTGTATTTTTGTTGATACTGGATTACTTCGAAAAGATGAAGGCAGGCAAGTTAAAGAAACTTTTGAGCATCATTTTAAAGTAAATTTGGTTTATGTTGATGCTGGTGAGCTGTTTTTAAGTAAGTTAAAAGATATTTCAGATCCCGAGCAAAAAAGAAAGATAATTGGCAAAACTTTTATCGAAATTTTTGATCAAGAAGCATCTAAAATCAAAGATGCAGAGTTTTTAGCGCAAGGCACACTTTATCCTGATGTTATTGAATCAACCCATCCAAATTCTGGCAAAAGCCACACTATTAAATCACATCATAATGTTGGGGGTTTACCAGAAGATATGAAGCTAAAATTGCTTGAACCGGTGCGCATGCTTTTTAAAGATGAGGTTAGAAAATTAGGCGAAGAATTAGGTTTAACTTATGGCATGGTTTCAAGACATCCATTTCCAGGACCAGGTTTGGCGATTAGAATCCCCGGAGAAGTTACTTTAGAAAAAGTTAAAATTTTACAACAAGCTGATGAAATTTATTTAGAAGAAATTAGAAAGGCGCGACTTTATGATAAAATTTGGCAAGCTTTTGCTGTGCTGTTGCCAGTTAAAACTGTTGGTGTGATGGGCGATGCTCGAACTTATGAATATGTTTTGGCTTTAAGGGCCGTTACCTCAACAGATGGTATGACTGCTGAAATTTATCAATTTGATTATAATTTTTTAACCAAAGTTTGTAATCGAATTATTGGTGAAGTTAGAGGTGTAAATCGTGTAGTTTGTGACATCACTTCAAAACCACCCGGAACAATTGAATGGGAATAAATATGACGCAATTTAACTTACCATATAATCAAAAAATAGATAAAAACAAAAAAATACTCTATAAAAATGCTATAATTATTGATCCGGCAACAAAATATCAAAAGCAGGGCGAGCTTTTAACAGTTGGCGATAAAATTGCTGATTTTGGTATTAATATTGAAGCTAGCAATGCAGAAATTATAGATTGCGGTGGTCATGTTTTGTGCCCAGGTTTGATTGATATTCAAGTACATTTTCGTGATCCAGGACAAACTCACAAAGAAGATCTAGTTAGTGGTTCTAAGTCCGCTGTTGCTGGTGGAATAACAACAGTAGTTTGTCAGCCAAATACTTCACCAACAATTGATAATGCAAAAATCTTAGAATTTATTAAGGAAAAAGCTAAGAATGAGGCTTATTGTAATATTTTAGCTTATGCTTGCATTACCAAGCAGATGAAGGGTCAGGAGTTAACAAATTTTGATGAATTAAAAAAGGCAGGAGCAGTTGGTTTGACTGATGACGGCTTGCCAGTAATGAATGCGCATTTGATGCGCCGTGCTTTTGAAGAATCAAAAAATTTAGATTTGGTTGTGGCACAACATGCCGAGGATTTAAATCTAAGTAACAAAGGGTGCATTAATGAAGGAGAAGTTTCAAGAAAATTAAATGTTAATGGCATTCCTAATATTTCAGAATCAGTAATTGTGGAACGTGATTTGGCTATTTTAGAAAAAACTGGTGGTCGATATCACTTACTTCATGTATCAACTAAAGAAGCGCTAGATGCTATTAAAAGAGCTAAAGATAAGGGTTTAAATGCCACAGTTGAAGTTTGTCCGCATCATTTTATGTTAACTGATCAACAAGTTTTAAAATCTGGAACTAATGCTAAAATGAACCCACCACTTAGATCTGAAATTGATCGCTTGGCATTGATTGAGGGTTTAAAAACTGGCTTGATTGACGCTATTTCTACCGACCATGCACCGCATGACTTAGATTCCAAAAATAAGGATTTAGCAACTGCATCTTTTGGTATTGTTGGCGTTGAAACTATGTTGCCATTATCATTGTCTCTCTACCACCAAGGCTTGATTTCTCTAGTCAATTTATTAGCTAAAATGACTTGTAATGCAGCAAAAATTATTAATTTTGATGGTGGTATAATTAAAAAAGGCGCTAGAGCCGATTTAACCTTGATTGATATAAATCAAGAATGGCAAATCGATCCACAAAAATTTCACTCTAAATCCAAAAACTCGCCTTTTGCTGATTTTAAAGTAAAGGGCAGGGCGGTTAAAACAATAGTTGCTGGTAAATTAGTATGGCAAATTCAGTAAAAAAAATCTTGATCATCGCTGGCTCAGATTCTGGTGGTGGAGCTGGTTTACAAGCTGATATTAAAACAGCTTGTGCTCACAAAGTTTTTTGTTCAACTATTGTAACTTCTTTGACTGCGCAAAATACTCAGGGGGTTTTTGCTATTCACAATCCAGACATAAACTTTTTAAAGAAGCAGCTTGAGGTAGTTTTAGATGATATCAAGTTTGATGCTGTAAAAATCGGCATGCTATCTAACCTAGAAATTGCACAAGAAGTATTTAGAATTCTCAAAGATAATAGAAATATTAAAAATATAGTCTTAGATCCGGTGATGGTAGCAACTTCAGGTGATGCTTTGCTGGAAGATTTGGCAATTGATGTTTTGAAGAAAAAATTACTACCAATTTCAATTTTAGTTACTCCAAATATTGACGAAGCTAACATTTTATCAGGAATGGAAATACTTAATTTGGAAGATATGAAATTAGCTGCTAAAAAAATCAAAGAGCTTGGAGTTAAAAATGTTTTGATAAAGGGTGGCCACCTAAATATAAGTAAGGATAAGATTTATAGTATATTGTTAGACGATTTTAGCAATTATCATCTGATATATAATAACAAAATTAGCAAAATACAGTTTCACGGAACTGGCTGTAGTCTTGCATCAGCAATATGTTCGAATTTAGCCAAAGGTAATTCGATAAAAAAATCGGTTAAAAAAGCTAATAAATATGTTTTTAAAACTTTAAAAAGTAGCCTTAAAGTTGGTAAAGGATCTTTAGTTTTGAATCATTTTAGCTAGTTTTAAAATTTTTTAAAATAAAAAATCATCAATCTGTAAATTTGCTAAAAATAATAAACTGAAGATTTAAAGTAATTTAACATTAAAAAAGCCAAATAACTTCTTGCTCTAAATTTCTTTTACAGGATTTTTATTTGAATTGCAATGCTCATTATTAATTATATTTTGCGTCCATTGTCCTTGGGATGAATGAGATTTTTTTTGCTCGCTCTTATTATATACCCACTTTGTTTTTCTTCATGTTTTTTTAAAGACTCTTGAGCAGATATTTCTTTTTCTTGCTGTTTTTCGACATCTTTATTGCACTCATCTTGTATTTCTTTTTGAATTATTTTAAGCAATTCTAATTCCTTTTTAAAAATTTTACTTTTTAAATTGTTTAAAAATTCCTTTTCTTTATCGTCTGCTGATTCTGAAATCTTATAACTAATTGCCTTTTCAGAAATTTTAAGACCCAACATCCTAGGATCGTGTAATATTTTTTTAAAATCACTACCTTTAATTTCATTATTGTTGATATCTTTAAGGCTATCATCATTATCTTGATCTAATTTTAGGATATAACTTCTTAAATTAAGATAATTTGATGTTTCTTCATTAATTCTGGCTTGTAAGCTAGACAGTAAATTTTCATCCAATTTTGGATCAAGAAGTGCGCCAACAAAATTTTTTGCTTGTTTAGCAACTTCCTGAGTGAATAGTTTTTTTTCCTCTAAAGGATCTCGTTGACTTTTATTATTTTTATTTTCCAAATTTTCAGTCATAAATCTTATTTTTTATTCATTGGATGGTGTTTCAAGACTAGTTCCTTTAATTTACCATCTAAAATATGAGTATAAATTTCAGTAGTTCCTATTGTAGCATGCCCTAACATTTCTTGCAAGTATCTTATATTTATTCCTCTATTTAATAAATGAGTTGCAAATGAATGACGCAAAATGTGAGGGCTTATTTTTTGTGGATCTAACCCTGATTTTAATGCCAATTCCTTTAACATTTGATTAATTCTTTGACGGGTCATGGGTTTATCAATTTTAACAAATTTTGATCTTATTTTAATGTTTTGTGCATTTTTTGAGCTACGAATATGTCCACTAAAAAGCCATTTTGATGAATCATGGCCAATTTTTTTGCGAAGAATTAAGTATTCTCCCAATATTGTTATTGCCGATCTACTTAAGGGTACGATTCTTTCTTTGTTGCCTTTGCCTCTAATTAATAAATAATTTTTTAAATTATTATTATAGTCCTTTTGAATCGAGCTAATTGGTAGGTTTATTAATTCCGAGATTCTAATGCCGGACCCGTATAAGATTTCTAATATACATGATAATTTTATGCCAAACTCAGATTTATCCTTCTGGGCAAAGTCAAGAAGCTGTAAGATGTTTTTTTCGCTTAAAAATTTTGGCAAATTGTTTTGCTTTTTTGGACTTGCTATATTTTTCAAAGGGTTTTGGTGGATTTTTTCTTGCTCTTCCAAAAAGTTATAAAAATTACGTAAAGCTGAAATTTTACGCGACAGTGATGATGATTTTATATTTTGTTGGTATAGCTGCTTTATATAAAGCTCTATACCTGACTGATTGATGTTAGTTAAATTTTTATTTTTAAGCTTACAAAATTCTTTAAAAAGCTTAATATCGCGACCATAACTCTCGGTTGTGTTTTTAGATAAACCATTTTCAGCAGTAATCTTTTCAATAAATAGCTTTATTAGATTAATATCATTCTTCATTTTGACTTGGAGTACAAATATTAATTTGATTACTAATGTCGATATTAATCGTAGTGAATTCCCTTTTTATTTCAGAACTCTTTTCGGTTGATAAAATAAGTAGTACAACAATTATTATAGCTAAGCAAGCAAAAAAAACACTATATTTTGCTATTTTAGTTAAAATATTATCACTCAGAGAGAAAAACATTTAATAAATAATTAATGAGAATATTTACAAAATTTATTATTCTTTGTTTTTTTAGCAAGATCGCTTTTGCTAATATTTCAATGATTCGTGATGGAGAAATTGAGGATTTCTTAGCACAAGCAATTAATCCAATAATTGAATCAGCTAATTTAGATAAAAAAAATATCAAAATATATTTAGTCAATGATTCAACTTTGAATGCCTTTGTTAGTGGTGGTCAAAATATTTTTATTAATACTGGTCTTTTAAGAAAATTTTCAACACCTGATGCATTAATTGGCGTTATTGCTCATGAAGTGGGTCACATAAAAGCTGGCCATTTAGTAAGAAATAGTGAGGGATTTGATGATTCTAAAACAGCGATGATACTAAGCTACTTGCTTGGAGTTGGCGCTATGGCTGCTGGCTCTTATGATGGAGGGGCGGCATTAATCTTGGGAGGGACGCATATTGCAGATCGAATGCAGCAAAAATATACCAGAACACAAGAAGAAGCTGCTGATCAATATGCAATTAAATTTCTTGATAAAATTGCTTATCCTGCTGATGGCTTAGTTAAGCTTTTAAAATACTTTGAGAATGAGTTTAAGCCATATGAACCAATGATTGATGAGTACGCACTATCTCATCCAATTAGTCAAAAAAGAATAGATTTAATCGTTGATCGCACAAAAGACAAAAAGTTTTCTAATCAAGAAATTAATTTTTCTTTGCAACCAATAATGAATATAATCTTAGCAAAATTAGAAGGCTTTATGGATAATCCTGTGGATTTAATTAAAAAATATAAAAAAGATAAAAGTGAATTGGGGAAGTATATGCTAGCGATAGCATATCATCGTCATGGAAATTATCAAGAATCAATTGAATTAATTGATAATGTTATTGACAGCTTTAAAACTCAAGAAAACCACTTTAACTTAGCTTATTTATATGAGTTAAAAGGTCAGTTTTTATTTGAATCAGGACATCCAAAGGAAGCTCTTATATATTTGAACAAAGCAATTAAAATATTAGATCCTAAAAATTCTTCATTAGCTAAAATCACTTTTAGTGATGCGGTAATAGCTGCAAAGATTGCAGATAAGGAAATATTACAATTAACACTTAAATACTTATTAGAAGCTAAAAATTATGAAAAATTAAATGCTCAACTTTATCTAAAATTATCCAAAATATATTATAACTTAGGACAAGAAGGTAACTCCTACTTAGCTTTAGCAAATTACAATTTAATAATAGAAGATCAGGATAAGTCAGAAAAATACGCAAAAAAAGCTCAGGAAATCTTTAAAAAGAATAATGATGAGCAGAGTTTAATTGTAGTTGAAGATTTATTGAAAGTAATTAAAAAATAGTCCCAAAATACTTATTTTAAAAATTAATTTAAATGAAGATTGATTATAAAGTTTTGGCCTAGTAAAAAAATTTCATTTATTTACACTATTAATCACCAAGGTTGCGTTCTTTTGTTCATGATATAATATTTAATCAATGAGTTTATTTTTTAACCTACCAGCACTGTCAACTATCACTTTTTTGCCAATCCTATCAGCAATTTTATTATTGGTAGTTGGTTTAAAGAAAGATGCCTTAAACTATTATTTTTCTCTCGCTGTTTCAATAATAACCTTTGTCTTATCCATAGTGTTAATTGCTAATTTTGATAAGTCTGTAGATGGGTTTCAATTTAAAGAAATGGTAAAATTTATATCTAATCATGATATTAAATATTATGTCGGTGTAGATGGTATTTCTGTTTTAATGATAGTATTAACAACTTTTTTAACACCGATCTGCTTGATAATCAGTCGTTACTCAGTAAAATCAAGGTTTAAAGAATTTGTAATTTGTTTTTTATTAATTGAAGGCATGGTAATAGGCGCTTTTTGTGCCTTAGATTTGTTGTTTTTTTATATATTATTTGAAGCTTCTCTAATACCAATGTTTTTAGTAATAGGAATTTGGGGTGGTGAAAACAAAATATATGCATCTTACAAATTTTTCCTCTATACAATCTTTGGCTCATTATTCTTTCTGATATCTATTATTTATATTTATGTATTTACTGGTACAACAGACATAATTGTTCTAACTGAATATTTACAAAAAATACCACTATCTTATCAAAAATGGTTCTGGCTTGCATTCTTTGCTTCATTTGCTGTTAAGGTTCCAATGTTTCCCTTCCATACATGGCTACCCGACGCTCACGTGCAAGCGCCAACTGCAGGATCGGTTATATTGGCAGGAATTTTAATTAAATTAGGAGCTTATGGTTTTATTAGGTTTTCTTTGCCATTTTTTCCTGAGGCTTCTGTATATTTTGCACCATTTATTTTTACGATTAGTGTAATTGCTATAATTTACGCATCTTTTGTAGCTCTCATGCAGGAAGATATGAAAAAAATGATAGCTTATTCTTCTGTTGCTCACATGGGTTTTGTAACAATGGGGATCTTTAGTTTTAACCAGCAAGGTTTAAATGGAGCCATTATACAAATGATCAGTCACGGTATTGTTTCTGCAGCTCTATTTATTTGCGTAGGTGTAATTTATGATAGGCTACATACTAAAAAGATTAACGAAATGGGTGGTATAGCTGAAAAAATGCCAAATTTTGCATTTTTAGCAATGATATTTACTATGGCAT
Source organism: Alphaproteobacteria bacterium (assembly GCA_030835905.1). Classification (GTDB taxonomy): domain Bacteria; phylum Pseudomonadota; class Alphaproteobacteria; order Rickettsiales; family UBA1997; genus UBA1997. The sequence goes on along the minus strand of JAURQX010000005.1, from coordinate 39,015 downwards.
CAGTTGGTTTACCAGGTACAAGTGGCTTTGTAGGTGAGTTTCTATCAATTATTGGAACTTTCCAAGCTAGTAAAATCACTGCAATTTTGGCAGCCACGGGAGTTATTTTTGGGGCATGTTATATGTTATGGCTTTACAAAAGAGTTTGGTTTAGCGAAATCTCCAACTCAAAAATTAGCAGCTTTAAAGATCTAAATTATTCCGAATTTCTAGCGCTGGGATTAATGGCTTTTTTGGTTATGATATTTGGTATTATGCCAAATATCTTACTTGACTTTTTTACTACTCCGGTTGAGTCGCTAATAAAAATTTATAATTAAATGAATTTAGAGCTTTTATCTCCAGAAATAACTCTTTTTAGTGGGGCTATAATAATATTGATGCTTGATGTTTTTCTTAGAAAAAAAGTATCATCTATATCTTACCTTTCTCATCTTCTAGCATTGTTGGTATGTGCTGTAACACTTATTGCAATAAGTAAAAACTTTGTTGCTGAATCATTGCTGTTCAATGATATGATAAAGGTTAGTTTTTTTACATCTTACATTAAATCTTTTATAATTCTTATTTTAACTGCTGTTTTGCTATTTTCACTTAACTTTATAATCAGTGAAGCAAAAATTAGTGCAGAATTTATTTCTTTAATTTTCTTGGCTACGCTAGGTAGTATAGTAATGATATCAGCTAATGACTTTTTAATTTTTTATCTAGCCCTAGAACTACAAGCTTTATCACTGTATATTCTTGCAGCAATCAATCGTAAATCTCCTAAATCAGCTGAAGCAGGAATTAAATACTTTATTTTAGGATCACTTGCCTCAGCTATCTTGCTTTTTGGAATATCCTTAATTTATGGTTATAGTGGAACTACTAATTTTAATGCGCTGTCTCAGCTATATCCTCATTCCGAGTCTGAGATTATAAAAAATGTTCCAATTGGAGTTATGGTTGGATTTATTCTAGTGATAGTAGCCATGTTTTTCAAGATTGCTGCTGCTCCTTTTCATATGTGGTCGCCTGATGTTTACGAAGGATCTCCACCAATTGTAACTACTTTTTTTGCAACGGTTATAAAGTTTTCTGTAATTATTGCATTCATAAATATTTTATCCAACTTAAATATTAAGTGGCCAGGACTAAATAAAATATTTATTACCATATCATTATTGTCATTTGCTATTGGTAGCTTTGGCGCAATCTTTCAAAAGAACTTTAAAAGGCTACTTGCATATAGCTCAATTGGGCATGTAGGTTTTATATTGCTCTCATTAGTAATTTTTAATAAATATGGCTTTTCATATGCAGTCTTTTACTCAATGATTTATGCTGTGATTTCAATTGGTACCTTTGGTTTCTTGAACATAGTTGTTTGCAAAAATAGTAATTTGTATAATCATGAAAATGATGAAGAGGCAAAGAAAATTTATGATATTCAATCACTCTCAGGACTAGCTAAAACAAATCCAAGAGTGGCTTTCGCATTATCTGTTTTAATGTTTTCAAGTGCTGGAATTCCACCTTTGGCAGGTTTTTTCTCAAAATTTTATGTACTTTCTTCAGTGATAGCGGGGCAATTTGTTGCTGTTGCAGTAGTTGCTGTTTTATTTAGCGTGATTTCGGCTTTTTATTATTTACGAATTGTAAAAATAATGTACTTTGATCAGCCAAATAATATAATTGAATTAGAGGGTAACTTAAACTCAAATTTAATTATAATGATTGCTGCATTATTTAATGTTTTTCTAATCTTTTTTATAAAACCAATGACTCAGGCAATTTTTAACTTCATGCCAGGCCTATAAATATGCAATTATTTCCTGCTCAATCCAAGAAATGCGACATACCACTCAAAGGCGTAATTAAAATACCTGGTGATAAATCAATTTCACATCGATCTCTAATATTTTCAGCATTAGCAAATGGTCAAACTAAAATAACTGGCCTCTTAGAAGGTGAGGATGTTTTAAAAACTGCTGCAGCTCTTGAATTGATGGGGGTTGATATCAATAGAAATAAAGATTTCTGGCTTGTAAATGGCTCTGGTATAGTAGGTTTGATGGAGCCAAATAATGTTTTAGATATGGGTAACTCTGGTACTGCGGCAAGATTAATGGCGGGATTAGTTGCACCATATGATTTTACTTCATTTTTTACCGGAGATGGTTCATTACGAAGAAGGCCAATGGCTCGAATATTTGATCCAATCAAAAAATTTGGTGCTCAGATCATTGCTAGACAAGATAAATTAATGCCTTTCGCAATTGTAGGAAATAATGAAGCTATAGCTACAGATCATGTAATGAAAGTTGCTTCAGCGCAAGTTAAAAGCTGCATTTTGCTAGCTGCTATTGCAACTAGGGGTACTACAACAATTTATGAGCCAAAAAAATGTCGTGATCATAGTGAGATCATGATGCGCCATTTAGGTTTAAAGGTCAGAAAGAAAGATGAAGGTCAAGGAGCAATCATTGAATGTGATGGTTTTAATGATTTTTATGCCAAGGATATTGAAGTTATTAGCGATATTTCTTCTGCAGCATTTTTAATTGTAGCAGCGCTTCTGATTAAAGATTCTGATATAACACTACCAAATATTGGTATAAATCCACTTCGTACAGGAATTATTGATAGTTTAATTGAAATGGGAGCTAATATAGAACTTAAAAATAAAAGACAGGTTTGCGGTGAGAATGTAGCTGATATTCATGTTTGTTATAGTAAGTTAAAAGCTGTAAATATTCCTGCATCAAGGGCAATTAGTATGATAGATGAGTACCCGATTCTTGCTATAGCAGCAGTTAATGCATCTGGGGTTACTAAAATGGAAGGCTTGGAAGAGTTGAGGGTTAAAGAAAGTGATCGACTAGCTATGGTTGCAAATAATTTAAAAGAATGCGGTGTTGAAGTAGTTGAAGGTGCTGACTTTCTAGAAATTAAAGGTCAGACGCAAAATCATAAGAAATTAGCAAAAATAGATACAGCAATGGATCATAGAATTGCTATGTCATTTTTAGTAATGGGCTTAACTATGGAAAGAGGAATTGAAATTGATGATACATCTATGATCAAAACTAGTTTTCCAAACTTTCTAGATATTTTTAAAGAAAATAGGATTGACTTTTTTGCTATCTAGAAGCTAGCATAGCGCAAAATATGGCAGACGTAGCTCAGTTGGTTAGAGCACCAGGTTGTGGTTCTGGGGGTCGCGGGTTCGAAACCCGTCGTCTGCCCCACTTAATATTAAGACATTAAGTATCAACCGCGTTTTGTTTAATAATTTAATGTTATATTTACTTGTGGATATTATTATTTTTGCAGCAATTGCTTTTTACATATTTTTTAAGCTAAATAAGCAGCTTGGAAAAATTGATGAGGAGGAGAGGGATAGAGTAATAAAAAATGCAGAAAAAAATAAAATTAGAAATTTAATTCAAAATTCGAGTGAATCTAGTATAGAAGATATCAATTCTAAAGAATTTGAAGCTAATAAAAAAATTATAGGCTTCAAAAGCACTAAGGATGCGTTACAAGACATAGAAAACGATCCTCAATTAAGTAATCTTCAAGATGCAGATAAGAAATCTCTAGCAAAAATTCTAGAGAAGTCCAATATGACAAGCCAATTTTTTATTAATGGTGCCAAAATTGCATTTGAATCAATACTTAAAGCATTTGCTAGTGATAAACTAGAAGATGTTCAGACGCTTCTTTCACAGAAAATATATGAAGGATTTAAAAGCGTAAATAACAAAAGAAAGGTGCAAGGTAAAATTTTAGTTACAAACATAATTGCGTTTGACGAATCTTCTATTATTAAAGCAAAAAATCTATCAAATACTGCTTCAATTACAGTTAGATTTGTCTCTCAACAAATAAATTACATTTGTGATAAAGATGGTAATTTAATTGCTGGGTCTAAAGATGAAATTAACAAAATAGAAGATATTTGGACTTTTAAAAAAGATTTAAAATCTTCAAATCCAAATTGGATTGTTAGTGCAACATCTCACGTTTAAAATAGATAAATAAATGCAAAAAACTTCTCTTAAAATAGGTGATAAAAATTTCAGCTTTTACAATATAAAAACTATCGCTAAATCTTTAGGCCGTGATATTTCAAAATTACCTTTTAGCTTAAAGGTTTTATTGGAAAATATAGCCAGAAATTATACCAATGACCAACATTTAATCAGTGATGCTAAGTTAATTATAGATTCAGTATCGGATTTTAGCAAAAGATGTGAAATTTCCTTTGCACCATCCAGAGTTTTAATGCAAGATTTTACTGGAGTTCCTGCAGTTGTTGATTTAGCAGCAATGCGAGATGCAGTTGTTAAGATGAGCAAAGATCCAAAAAAAATCAATCCTCTAGTTCCAGTAGATTTAGTTATAGATCATTCGGTTCAAGTTGATTTTTCAGGAAATAAAGAATCTTTACAAAAAAATATTGATAAAGAATATTCTAGAAATCTCGAGAGATATAAGTTCTTAAAATGGGCTCAAAAATCATTTGATAATTTTAATGTTGTTCCTCCTGGAGTGGGCATATGTCACCAAGTTAATATTGAAAAACTAGCTACAGTCGTAACCAATAGAGTTTTGGCTAATGAAAATATCGCTTTTTTTGACACAGTAGTAGGAACTGATAGCCACACTACAATGGTTAATGCTCTTGGCGTTCTAGGTTGGGGTGTAGGTGGAATTGAAGCAGAAGCAGCAATGCTTGGCCAACCAATATCAATGTTAATTCCTGAGGTTGTAGGTTTTAGACTAACTGGGAAATTGGCTGAAGGCTTAACCGCAACTGATTTAGTTTTAAATATTACTCAAATTCTTAGAAAAAAAGGCGTTGTTGGTAAATTTGTTGAATTTTTTGGAGATGGACTAAAAAGCTTAACATTAGCGGATAGAGCAACGATATCCAATATGGCTCCAGAATATGGGGCAACTTGTGGAATTTTTCCAATTGACGAAATAACTATAGATTATCTTAAATTAACAGCTAGAAGTGATGAGGCAATTGATTTAGTGAGAAACTACGCTAAAGAGCAGGGTGTTTTTCTTGAAGATTATAGCTTCGAACCAAATTTTTCTTCAGTTATAGAGCTTGATATATCTAAAATAAAGCCAAGTTTAGCTGGTCCTAAAAGGCCACAAGATAGATGCGATCTAGACCAAGTTGTGAAATCATTTGAAGATTTCCAAGGAAGTTTAAGTAGATCCCAAAACAAGAAATCTAACAACTTGAAAGATGGTGATATAGTAATTGCTGCCATAACGTCTTGTACCAATACATCCAATCCAGCGGTTTTAATTGCAGCTGGTCTTTTAGCAAAAAAAGCTATTGAGCTTGGTATCAAAGTTAAAAAACATGTTAAAACCTCATTTGCTCCCGGATCACAAGTTGCTAGTGAATATCTGGCAAACTCTGGCTTGCAAAATTATTTAGATCAACTTGGATTTAATATAGTGGGCTATGGTTGCACAACATGCATTGGTAACTCAGGTCCTTTAGATCATGAGATTGATCAAGAAATTCGTCAAAATGATTTAACAGTTGGTGCAGTTTTATCAGGAAATAGAAATTTTGAGGGCAGGATTCATCAGTTGGTTAAAGCAAATTACCTAGCATCTCCTCCACTAGTAGTTGCTTATGCATTAGCAGGTAGTTTAAAAATCAATCTTACTAATGATGCAATTGCTAAAGATAAAAATGGCAATAATGTTTTTTTGAGTGACATTTGGCCAAAAACTTCAGAAATTAACGATTTTATTAGTAAAAACGTTAATTCAGAAATTTTTTCTAGAAAATATGCTAACTTTTGTGAAGGAGATGAAAATTGGCAAAAAATTATGGTAAACAAATCCAATACTTATGATTGGGAAAAAGATAGCACTTATATCAGATTGCCAAGTTTTTTTGAAGATTTAACAAAGAGCAATACAAGCAATATTGAGTCTGCAAAAATAATTGCACTACTAGGTGACTCAGTTACAACTGATCACATTTCACCTGCTGGTAATATTTCACAAAATTCTGCAGCGGCAAAATACCTTATTGAGCATGGAATAGAAAAAAATGACTTTAACTCCTATGGATCAAGAAGGGGAAATCATGAAGTGATGATGAGGGGAACATTTGCTAATGTTAGAATTAAAAATTTAATGTTAGCTAGTCAAAAAGAAGGTGGCTATTCCTACGATAATGATGGAAATGAAGTTTTTCTATATGACGCTGCAATGTCTTATAAAAAGAATTTGACGCCATTAATTGTGTTTGCTGGAAAAGAATATGGAACTGGTTCATCCAGAGATTGGGCTGCTAAAGGAACAAGACTTTTAGGAATTAAGGCAGTAATAGCAGAAAGTTTTGAAAGAATTCATAGGTCAAACTTAGTCGGGATGGGAGTTTTACCACTCTGTTTCAAAGATGGTTTATCAATATCAAAATTGAAAATCAAAGGTAATGAGACTATTGATATATTAGATATAGATTCTAAACTTGAAGCAGGCTGTGAATTATCTTGTGTAATTATAAGAGAAGATGGCTCAAAAACCAGTATTTCTTTAATCTGCAGATTAGATACTCACAGTGAAGTTGAGTATTTTAAATCTGGTGGCATTTTACAATATGTTCTAAAAAATTCTATTAATTAAAAAATGGAAGTAAAAATTTATTTTGCAGGCATTGATGAGAGCAAATCATTTGTCTCACTTATTGAAGAAAAACTTACTGAATCAGTAACAAAATACTTTGATATAGCAGTTGGAGCCGAAGTATATTTTAAAAAGGAAGGGCCAGAATTTTTATGCACTATAATTGTCAATGAAGGTGTTAAGGGCGGTGGTATCGAAATTAAAGGAGATCACCAATCACATGATATTCATAGCTCATTTAGTCAGGCATGCGAAAAGGTTGAAAAGCAACTTCGTAGATATAAGACAAAGCTTAAAAATCATCATGCAAGTTGATTTTACTAATTCATTTTATTTATTAAGGAGGTATTTTACTTGGAAATAGCAGTTAACGGAAGATCGAACTTAGAGATGGCAATTCGTTCTCTAAGAAAAAAAGCTCAAAGAGAAGGTTTGATAAAAGAAGCTAGAAGAAGACAGGCTTACGAAAAACCTTCGGAAAAGAAAAAAAGAGTTTTAAAAGATAATATTGCAAGAAGAAGAAGGGGTAGAAAAGGTGAAATATTCTAGAATTTGTCCTTAATTCTTATTTAAATTAACCAGTTTGTTTAGCTTAGTTTTTCTTTAGTTTTTTGCTTAAATAATTCATATAACTGCCATATAAGTAATAGTTACTTTGAATTAATTAAAAAATTTCTATAAATTAACTACTTACTGGTTAATAAACTATCTCCTAACAATCACTTTTTTTGGGTTTAAATTGCAAACTCAGCTAAAAAAGTTAAAATTTTATAATATATTAAAAGTCGGCTTTAAAACCTCTTATTTATAAAATATACTCTTTTGAAATAAGAATAATCAATAATGCTAAAATTCACCATCCCAAAAATAAACATGAGCACAAAGGATAGGTCACTTATCCTGTTCTTCATAGTCTCAATTATTGTTGCTTGGTCAATTTTTTCTGCAATATCATTTCTCTACGATTCGTCAAAACAAAGCAATTTAATTATTAACAAAATAGTAAAAACAGACAAAAAAAATTGGATTAATTTAGTAGAGCCATTACAAAAAGAAGATCTAAAAAATAAAATTATTATTTTGAATTTCTGGAATTACTCATGCCAATCTTGTATACAAAATATTGATAAGCTAAAAAAATTAAAAGCCAAAGAAAGAGACGGTGTTTTGATTATAGGAATTCATGTAAAATTTTTTAACGATGACAGTAAATTGCAGGCTATTAAAAAGGCTGTTGAGAAATATGATATTAATTTTCCTGTTATAGATGATCTAGATAGTAAGCTTTATAATGAATTTTCAATAAAATCTTTACCAACCTATATCTTGATCAACCCTTTGGGTAAAGTAAAAAATACTTATAGTAACTCTCAAGCTATTAAAAATTTGGAAAAAGATGCTAATTTTTTGGCAAAAAAATATAGATATAGACTAAACAAGAAACCAGTTAATATTTTACTAGAAAAAAATAATTTAGTAAAAACAATTCTTAAATCTCCAAGTCGTTTGAGTTTTACCAGTGAATTCAAAGTCAACTCTGAAAATAAGCCAGCTATATTTATTTCTGATGTTTCAACCAACAATATTTTGGTTACCTCAACCTCTGGAAAAATTTTAGAAAAAATAGGTAACTCAAAGCTGGGTTTTGAGGATGGTAGTTTTGAATCTGCATCCTTTAACAACCCACAAGGTATGACCTTTGAAGCAAACAAACTTTATATTTCTGATTCTGGAAACAATGCTATTCGTGTTGCAGATTTTGATAAACGTTCAGTTGAAACAATTATTGGTGACGGTCAAGTTGGAGGTATAGTAGAAAATTCAATAAAGCCAGTTGCCAATTCTAGACTTAACTCACCATCTGATATTGAATTCTTTCCAGACTATAATAATTTACTAATTGCAAATTCTGGCACAAATCAGATTTTAACTTTTAATGTTAGAGATAAAACTCTAACAGCTTTTGTAGGTAGTGGTAAACTAGGTTTAAAAGATGGTGCTGGAAAAGAAGCTGAACTTGCACAACCCTTAGATCTTTATGCATACAAAAATGAGGTTTATTTTATTGATTCAAAAAGTTCATCTTTACGCAAGGCTGATGTTAACGGAAATGTAAAAACTCTAGTTGGCAAAAAAATCGGCTCATTTGGACATCGAAACGGCTCTGCTGCAGAAGCGCTAATGCAAAATCCAACCTCGCTAACAGTTGATGATACTGGAGCCTATATCGTCGATAGCTTAAATCATATAATTAGAAGATACAATTTTGAAACAAACACTGTATCTGACTATGAATCATTTTCTGACAATTTCAAAGAAAATATCTTAAAACTAGACGAACCTTCTTCGATCGTTAGTATGGCAGATCGCTTTTATATTTCTGATACAAATAACAGCAGAATTATAACAATAAAAAGATCAAACTATGAAACATCGCTTTTTGATATTATTCCTTCACAAAAAATTAAAAAAGGAAATATTATCAATTTTACTATTAACAAAGAAACTGTTAAAGACATAAAACTGCCAGCAAATTCAGATATAAAACTTAGTTTAAATTATGGACAAGGCTGGAAAATTAATGACTATGCCCCTAGCTATCTCAATTTATTAGAAATGGAAAATAATTCTAGTGCAAAACTAATTAAATTAATTGATTGGAAAGATTTAAAAAACAATAGCACAACCTTACCACAACTTAAAGCAAATAATAGCTACTTCTTACAAGGGCTAATCTATTTTTGTGAAGATAAAAAAAACTCTCTTTGCTATATAAAAGAGATTCAACAAAACTTGATTATTGAATCAAAAGAACATAAAAACACTATTGAAATCAATCTAACCAAATAATAAAACTTTTTCAATCTAACAAGTAAATTTTATTTATTAAAAACAAATATTATTTTGGGCTAGTTTTGATGCTTTAAAATATTTTATCCGAATAATCATAAGATATTACACAATATAACACACTAAAATATGAAAGAAATGGCTATTAATGAAAAAAATGATCAAGCTAGACAAAATGATTACGCTGCTGATTCGATAAAGGTTTTAAAAGGTCTTGAAGCGGTTAGAAAAAGACCAGGTATGTATATTGGTGACACTGATGATGGGAGTGGTTTGCACCACATGGTATATGAAGTTGTTGATAATGCAATTGACGAAGCTCTAGCAAAATATTGTGATGAAATATTAGTAAGTATAAATCAAGACGGATCAATTACTGTAAAAGATAACGGTCGTGGAATTCCGACTGATATTCATAAAGAAGAAGGTATTTCAGCTGCTGAAGTCATCATGACTCAACTTCACGCTGGGGGTAAATTTGATCAAAATTCTTACAAGGTATCAGGTGGTCTTCATGGGGTAGGTGTATCAGTTGTAAATGCACTATCACAATGGCTTGAACTAACTATTTGGCGTGATGGTAAAAAACACTTTATGAGATTTGAGCATGGGGTTTCAAAAGCTCCTCTTGCTGTAGTTGGTGATGCACAAGGGCAGAAGGGTACTCAAGTTTCATTCTATCCTTCACACGAAACTTTCTCAAATGTTACCGATTTTAGTTTTACAACATTAGAACAAAGACTTCGTGAATTATCTTTTTTGAATTCAGGAGTTAAAATAATCCTTAAAGATTGCAGAGCTGAACAAGAAAAAGAAGTTATTTTATTGTATGAAGGTGGGGTAGAGGCTTATGTAAAATTTATAGATCGAAGTAAAAAGGCTGTTCATCAACCAATAACCATAACGACTGAAGACAATGAAAGTGGTATAAGTATGGAGGTATCAATGCAATGGAATGATAGCTATCATGAGAATGTTTTATGCTTTACCAATAACATTCGCCAAAGGGATGGAGGTACTCATCTTGCAGGTCTAAAATCAGCTCTAACAAGAACTGTTAATAATTATGCTAGTGATAATAAGCTTTTTAAAAAAGAAAAAATAGTTTTGACAGGTGACGATATTCGAGAGGGACTAACTGCGGTATTATCAGTTAAAGTTCCAGATCCTAAATTTTCATCACAAACCAAAGATAAATTAGTTTCTTCAGAAGTTAGAGCCTATGTCGAAAATTGGGTAAATGACAAATTAGCGCAATGGTTTGAAGAGCATCCAACAGAAACAAAAACAATTATTGGTAAATCACTTGAAGCAGCTCAGGCTCGTGAAGCAGCTAGAAAAGCTAGAGAGTTAACAAGAAGAAAATCAGCACTAGAAGTTTCGAATTTGCCAGGAAAATTATCCGATTGCCAAGAAAAAGATCCATCACTAAGTGAGCTTTTTATTGTTGAGGGTAATTCAGCAGGAGGATCTGCTAAATCAGGTCGTGACCGTAAATATCAGGCAATTTTACCAATTCGAGGTAAAATTCTTAATGTTGAAAGAGCAAGATTTGACAAAATGCTATCATCAACAGAAGTTGGAACTATTATTACAGCACTTGGAACTGGAATTGGCGATCAAGATTTTGACCCAGAAAAAATTCGCTATCATAAAATTATTATCATGGCAGATGCTGACGTAGATGGATCTCACATCAGAACATTGTTGCTTACCTTCTTTTTTAGGCACATGCCAAAACTAATTGAAAAAGGATATCTATACATAGCTCAACCACCACTTTACAAAGTAAAAAAAGGAAGCAGTGAAGTTTATTTAAAAAATGAACAAGCGCTTAATGATTACATTATTGAAAATTCATTAAAAAATTCTGTACTTAAAACTTCGATTGGAGATATTGCTGGAGCAGATTTGGCAGATTTTTCAAAAAAAGTTATACAATTTTCTAATTTAATTAACTCTATTTCTCGTATAATACCAGCTGAAATTGCAGAGATTGCGGCACTTTCTGGAGTTTTTGATAAATCTTGGCTAACTGATGAATCTAGAAAGCAAGATATAATTACTAAACTAAAAAATAGTTTTTCTAGAAATTACTCGGCTGACTTTCAGTGGAGTTTTAATGTTACTCAAGAAAATAATATAGAAATTACCAAAGAATATAGAGGGGTCAAAACGCCTTATAAAATTGACAACTCATATCTTGACTACCCAGAAATTTCTTCAGCTAGAAATATTATTAATATTATTGGTGATAATTTTAAAGAACCTTTGGAACTTATCAGAGGCGAAGATTCAATAAAAGCAGATAGGCCAACAATATTAGCGAGTTCAATCTTTGAAATTGGTCAAAAAGGTATCTCAGTTCAACGTTTCAAAGGTTTAGGTGAAATGAATGCTGAGCAATTATGGGAAACAACTCTAGATCCATCAAACAGAACACTGCTTCAAGTAAAAGTAGAGCATTTTGACGAAGCTGATGAAACTTTCTCAATATTAATGGGTAATGTTGTTGAACCAAGAAGGGAGTTTATTCAAGAAAATGCCTTAAAGGTTGTTAATTTAGATTTTTAACAAACTTTTTGTAGTTTTTCTTGTTCAAGCCAAAATATGGAGCACTCTATATTTTTTGTCGGATAAAGGTCAGCTATAATTCTTTTGTAATTTTCTAGCTGATTTTTATATTTAATAGGTAGTTTTTTAGGAATCTTTTGTTCTGACTTATAATCAATTATAGTTAGTTTATTTTCTTCAACAATAGCCAAATCAATTCTATAAATATTGCCATTGCTTGCAATTTCGTATTCGCTCTTAATTATTTTACCTTTTAAACTATTGAAGAACTCACCATCTAAAAAGATGCTGACTTTGCTTATTAATCTATTTTTTTGAAAATTATCAAAAACCTTGATATTATTAATGATTTTTATCGAATTATCTTTAAGCCAAGGTTTTGAATAAAATCGATTTTTTATCAAAAAATCTATCAATCTATGAATAAAAGTACCATATATTTGACCAAAATTAATATCCTCATTTAAGTTACAACTTATATTAAAATCTTTGGGTAACAAAATTTTGTATGAATTTTTTGTTTCCTCTAATTTTTGATCATTATTTCGACTGATGTCAGCAGCCAATAAATCAATTTCATTATATATATTTGGTAAATAATTATCTGGTGATGAATCTTTAACTATATTATACCAAGATTCAGGGTTTTTTTCATCACCAAACCCTGCAACATATAATTCATCTTCTGCTCTTGTCATTGCTACATAAAGCAACCGAAGATTTTCTTCATTTGTCTCTCTCCAAAGATCTAGACTATGATTTTGTAAAATAGAATTTTGTAAATTTTTTTTTGCACACCATATAGGAAAATTAAAATTTCCATTTAACCACAAGACAGAGTCCTTTTTTTGCTTGTTTAAATTAAAGCAGCAATCGGGCATAAAAACAATAGGCGCTTGCAAACCCTTGGCTGAATGAATAGTAAGAATTTTTACACTATCTTCACCTAATGATTTAAGGCTAATTTCAGGATCCGCCAGTTTTACAAATTCAAGAAATTTCTGAAAATCAGACGAATTATTTTTGCTAAAGTTGTATAGAATATTTAAAAATTTATCGATTATTTCATCAATTTGATTGCCAAAGTAATTTAAGTACGACTGCCTAAAATAATGTTGGTTTAAAACAAAATAATAAAATTCATATACACTAAATTTTTGGCTTAAATTTATTAGATATAAAAGAACTTGATATTCGGCGTCATATTTTGTTGAATATTGTAAATTATTTAGAATATCTGACCCCTTATCATAGTTTATTATCTCTAATAAATCACAATCAGCTAAGCCAAAAATTGGTGATTTAAGAAGGCAGCATAAATTTAAGTTATCAAATGGTGAAGTAATGAAAATTGCAATTGACAAAAAATCTTGAATAACAAGTGAATCACTAAATTTAAGTCTAGATTGACTCGAAAAAGGGATATTAAACTTTTTAAAATATTTTATAAGCTCTTTATCAAAGCCATTAGTTTTTTTTCTAAGTAAAATCATATAATCACCAAAAGTTACTTGACGATTTTTGTCTGGTAAGATTTTTCTAGAAATAATATCATGCTTTATTGTTATGGCGATATATCTTGCTAATTTTTCTTTGGCATCAATTTGAAATGTACTATCTAAATCGTTAGTTTGTTGGTGTAAGTTATTATTATTGTCATTTACGATTTGTGGCCAAATTTCAAACTTGCCTAAATAACTTCTAATAGAATTATGTCTTTGGTAAACGTTGCTTTTTGATATGGCGGATCCAAATTTTGGATTACAAAAAATATTATCAACTGCCTTTAATATATTTATCGCAGATCTAAATGAGTTATTAAGGTCTAATCTTTTTATATCATTTGTTTTACTTTTATAATATTCATAGATTCTAGAACTGATATCAGCCTGCGCACCTTGAAATGAATATATTGATTGCTTTTCATCGCCTACAACAAAAAGACTGCGATTATTGTTGCTAGCACCAATTCCTGCAAAAAAATCTTCTGTTAAAGAATTGATAATTTGCCATTGCTTTAAATTTGTATCCTGAGATTCATCAACTAAAATATGCTCATAGGTACTATCAACCTTCATTTTAATCCAATTTGCAAACTCACTATTTTGTAAAATACTGTTGGTAATAACAATTAAGTCTTGGTAATCAAGGAGAGCATCTTTGCTTTTAAGTTTATTAAATATATCTAAAATTTGATTAACTAAATATAAAATTGACGAATTTTCCTCGCAAATTTTATAAGATTTAATCTTGTCTTCAAAAAGGTTAATTATATTTGCTTGAATATTATAAATATTTAAGAGATTAACATCTTTAGAAATAGTAGACGATGGCTTTTTTATTATGTTGTCTTTATTTATAAATATTTCTTTATATTTATTAAAATTATCAAAATTAGGATTCTTAAGAAATAGATTACTTGTTTTTACTAGCTGTTCATCTTTTACTAATTTTGATTGACTTAGATTTTTTTGAAGAACTTTTATATCGTTTTTGATAGCCTCAAATTTAAATTTTTGCAAAAATGTATCAACCTCAAAGTTCGACTCAATAGAAAACTTGCTGTATATTTGATTTACAATATTTTTAATATCAAAAAAATGATCTTTTAAAATTTGAAAATCTTCTTTATTTTTAATTATATTTTCAATTGCCTCAATTACCTCACCTTGACTATAATTTTGGAATATTTTATTAACTTTTTTAAAAGCGTAACCATTATTTAAAACTTGCTTAATTGCAATTTGTGTAGACTTTTGGATTAGAATTTTTTTACTTGCTTCTTCCAAAATTTCAAAATTGGGACTAATCTTAGCTTCAAAAGGAAAAATTTTTAAAAGTGACTGGCAAAATGAATGAATTGTCATCACCTTTATCCGAATATTTTGATCAATCATTTTAAAAAAAACTGATCTTATTTTTGGAAGTTCTTCTTTTTTGAGGACTATTGAATCTAAATTTTTAATCTCTTCAATTAATTCGTTATCATCATATTTAATCCATTTGGCCAAGCTTTCTTGTATTCTGCTTTCCATTTCACCAGCTGCGTTTTTGGTAAAAGTAAGGCACAAAATTTTGCTTGGCATAACTTCAGACAACAATAATCTTAATAGTCGATTAATTAAAATTCTCGTTTTACCAGAGCCTGCAGATGCAAAAACCCAAGCTGAATTTTTAGAGTTAGATGCAATTTGTTGTTGTAAGATTATATCTTTCAATTTATCAAATAAGTTGATTTTGGGATTTAAAATATTTTTTAGCTAAAAAATTAAGAGTTATAGTTAAAATTTTATTTTCTATTTTAATTTAGTAATAACTGAGTTAGTTTATTCAAGATTATCAGTAAAAATAATAAACTGATTTTGATTCAATTAATAGTATTTTGCTATTTGGTTTTTTTATGATATACATAAACTATTAATTCTATAATATATGATTAAGCATCACATTAAGAAATTTTTTCAACTTGAAGCCTCTACAGGAATTATCTTAATTGTTGCAACATTTTTTGCAATGATGATTGCAAATTCTAAAGATTCTGATTTTTACTTTTTGTTTTTATCATTAGAAGTGCCTATTAAGATTGACTTTATTGCATATAGTAAAGAATTATCACTGCGAGATTGGGTTAATGATGGCCTAATGGCGGTATTTTTTTTCTTAATTGGCTTAGAGTTAAAAAAGGAAGTTTTGGAAGGAGATCTTTCGTCTAAAGCAAAAATTTCCTTACCTGCAATTGCTGCAATTGGTGGCATAATATTGCCTGCTCTTATATTTTATCTTTTTAATCACAATAAACCATCTTATCTTAAGGGTTTTGCTGTACCAACAGCAACTGACATAGCGTTTGCATATGGAATGCTTTGCTTGTTTGGCAAGAGAATTACTACTTCAGCTAAAATTTTTCTTGTAGCATTGGCTGTGTTAGATGATCTGGCGGCAATATTAATAATAGCTTTATTTTACACTAAAGAAATTAACGTTGCTTTCTTGCTATTATCTTCATTTTCTTTTATAGGATTGATTTTACTTAATAGGTATGGCTGTAGAAAAGTTTGGCCATATCTTCTATGTGGCCTATTTTTATGGTTAGCCATTTTAAAATCAGGTGTTCATGCAACAATTGCTGGAGTTCTAATGGCAATGTTTATACCACTTAGAGTTGGTAACACTCCAATTCTAGAATATATTGATCGAAGATTGTCGCCTTCAGTTAACTTTTTAATATTGCCAGTTTTTGCCTTTGTAAATGCTGGAGTAAGAATTGAAGATTTTGATATATCAATTCTTTACAAAGACTCTATTATTTTGGGTATAATTCTTGGGTTATTTATTGGTAAGCAGTTTGGTGTAATATTACTTAGCTATTTAGCAGTTAGATTTAAATTTGCATCTTTACCTAGAGGAACATCATGGGGTGAATTTTATGGTGTTGCAATTTTTACAGGTATCGGCTTTACAATGAGTTTATTTATTGGATCTTTAGCATTTTCAGATAGTCCATTAGTTTTTGATAAGGTAAAGATTGCAGTTTTGTTTGGCTCCATACTTTCTCTTACATATGGATCTATTATTATTTTAACTGATTCAGCTTTACAAAAATACCGAAAAAGAGTTATAAAATATGATGATCAGGAGCTTAAGAAATACTAAATATTCTCTAATTTATAGCTTGTTTTAATCTTTGATTGACAAATTTTGTCAATTTCATCTATAATTTTAGTAAAACTATCTGTTTGATAATTATCATGAACGGATTGCATTACCGAAGATATTCTTTCAAGACCCATTCCGGTGTCAATTGATGGCTTTGGTAATTTTGTTCTGGTGCCATCTTGATGTTTTTCATATTGCATAAAAACCAAATTCCATATTTCGATATACCTATCGCCATCTTCATTTTTTGACCCAGGAATCCCGCCAAATATTTTTTCACCATGATCGTAAAAAATTTCAGAGCAGGGACCGCAAGGTCCAGTATCTCCCATAGACCAAAAATTATCATCAGTTTTTATTTTTATGATTTTTTCTTCAGAAAAACCAGAAATTTCTTGCCATATCTTTTGAGCTTCATAATCATCATGATAAATTGTGACTAATAGTTTTTTTGGATTGATTTGCAATTCTTTAGTTAAGAATTCCCAAGCATAAAAAATAGCTTCCTCCTTAAAATAATCGCCAAAAGAAAAATTTCCTAACATTTCAAAAAAAGTATGATGTCTTGCAGTATGACCAACATTATCTAGGTCATTATGCTTACCTCCAGCTCTTAAACATTTTTGAGAAGTAGCAACTCTTTTAAATTTTGGTTTTTCTAGTCCGGTAAAATAATTCTTAAACTGAATCATGCCCGCATTAGTAAATAACAGCGAAGGATCATTATGTGGAATTAAGGAAGAGGAGGGTAGAACTTCATGATTATTTTTCTTAAAATAATCTAGAAACTTACTGCGAATTTGATTTGTTGTCTGCATCTATTAAAAATAAATCATTATTTTGGTCAAAATTTATTGTAAATTTGACCAAAATAACATTATAAAATAAGCCGGATTCTGTTTATAGATAATAAATCTAAAAGCAATCATTCATCTAGGATCGATATCGCTAACGATCTCAAGCAACCTACCCGAATAGCTAATACAAGAGAGATATTTGTTTAAAAGTTACTTTAAAATTACTATTCCTATTTGGTTTTGCTCCTAGCAGGGTTTGTCCAAATATATGTTACCATATAAGCGTGTGAGCTCTTACCTCGCATTTTCACCCTTACCAAAAAATTATTTGGCGGTATATTTTCTGTGACACTTGCCCTAAATTTGTTGCTAAAACAACAAATCTGCCAGCTCTTAACTGGTACTATTCTCTTACGGAGTCCGGACTTTCCTCTAACTTTCAAACCAAAGAAAAATATCTAAAGTTAAAATTAGCGATTGCAATTACTAAGTATTTTTTATGATTTTAGTTTTTGCAATATATGTTTTAAATATATTGCAAAAAAGACTTTTGATGTGAATAATACCGAAATTCATCTTTTAAAGTACATTTGGATAAAGGATTTTTGAGGATTAAATTTAAGAGAAAAACTGTTTGTATCAGGATTTACTCAAGGTTTTGTTCTTAAATTTTAGACTAAAAAGACAAATTCCAAATCTACCACAAAAGATGAATTTAGTTATTGCTCATCAATTATTTAACTGCAAAATTAGCTTAATGAAAAGAATTTTGTCTGGCGTTCAGCCCACTGGAAACATGCACCTTGGGAATTATTTGGGCTCAATTAAAAATTGGCTTACACTTCAGGATGGCAATGATTGCTTATTTGGAATAATGAATTTACACGCAATTACTGTTAAACAAAATCCACTAGAGCTTCGACAAAATACTTTAGATGCTGCAGCTCTTTATTTGGCTTGCGGCTTAGATCCTAAAAAATCTAACATTTTTGTACAAAGTCAAATATCACAACATGTTGAATTATCATGGATTTTTTCAACTATAACTCCGCTTGGCTGGTTAAATCGTATGACGCAATTTAAAGATAAAGCCATTGGTGATGGTAATTTAGGACTTTATGCTTATCCAGTTTTAATGGCAGCAGATATTTTGCTTTATAAAACAGACTTGGTACCGGTTGGCGAAGATCAAAAACAGCATTTAGAATTAGCTAGAGATTTGGCAGGTGCTTTTAATCGCCTCTACAATACAGAATTTTTTAAACTTCCAGAGCCATTAATTGTTAAAGAGGTGGCAAGAATTATGTCTCTGCAAGATGGAAATAAAAAAATGAGCAAGTCAGACGAATCTGACTTATCAAGAATAAATCTTAACGACAACACAGATTTAATTATCAAAAAAATAAAAAAAGCCAAAACAGATTCTCTAGAATTTATAAGTTATGATGAAAATAGGCCAGAAATATGCAATTTGCTGGATATTTTTGCAAGTCTAGTAAAAAAAGATGTTTTAGAAGTTGCTAACCAATATCATGATTCTGGCTTTGGTAAATTTAAGTCTGACTTAGCTGAGATTTTAGTACAAAATATACAACCAATTCAAAAAAAATTTAACGATTTGAAAGCCGATTATTCATATGTACAAACAATTCTTGATGAAGGCAATAATAAAGCAATTAACATTGCTTCTCAAACAATGAAAGAAGTTAAGCAAATTATTGGTTTTTAGCGATGACATTTCATATACCAGAAAATATAGAAGAAGAAATTTTACGTCTTAAAGAGCAAAAAAATGCTATAATTTTATCTCATTTTTATCAGGATTCAGAAATTCAAGATATTGCTGACTTTGTTGGAGATTCTCTAGATTTATCTCGCAAGGCTGCTGATAATGAAGCTGATGAAATTTATTTTTGTGGAGTAAAATTTATGGCTGAAGTTGCTAAAATTTTATCTCCATCTAAGAAAGTTTACATTCCAGATGCAAATGCGGGTTGCAGTCTTGAAACATCTTGTCCGCCAGCTGAGTTTGCTGAATTTAAGCTAAAATTTCCAAATGCTTTAACGGTAACTTATATTAACTGTTCCGCTGAAATTAAGGCTTTATCGGACATAATTGTTACCTCATCAAATGCTAAAAAAATTATATCGCAAATCCCAAATGATAAAGAAATAATTTTTGCTCCAGATCAACATTTGGGTCGATATATTGAAAAAGAAACTGGTCGTAAAATGATTTTATGGCATGGCTCTTGTATTGTTCACGAACAATATAGCGAAAAAGAGTTGATAAAGCTTAAAGTAAATCATCCACAAGCCAAAATCATTGCTCATCCTGAATGTCCAGAAACCTTACTAAACTATGCTGATCATATTGGATCAACTTCTTCTATATTGAATTATGTTAAAGAAAGTCAGGTTGATGAATTTATAGTCCTTACAGAGCATCATATAATTCACCAAATGAAAAGACTGAGGCCGAATGCTAAATTTTATGATTGTCCATTCACTAATAGTGCTGGTTGTGCATTATGCAATAGTTGTCCCTATATGGCTTTGAATGATCTAGAAAAACTCTATTTAGTAATGAAATATGGGTCTAAGAGTGAATTTGGACAAGAAATTAACCTAGAAGAAAATTTAAGACTTCAAGCTAAAAGACCTTTACAAAAAATGCTTGAACTCTCATAAATGGTATAATACCAAATCCAATCTTTAGATAAACTATAGAAAATTAACCAATATCCTTCAACTTCTTGGCAATTTCATCGATAAATTCTTCAGTATAGAGATAATGTTTATTATGCTCAACATTTTTACCATGAATACAGATTGCCAAATCCTTAGTCATTTTCCCTGACTCTACAGTTTTTATACATGCATTTTCTAACTTTTGGCTAAAATCTATCAATTCAAGATTATTATCTAATTTTCCTCTAAAAGCTAAGCCGCGAGTCCAAGCAAATATTGATGCCATAGAATTTGTTGATGTTGGATTTCCTTTTTGATGTTCACGGAAATGTCTTGTAACAGTACCATGGGCAGCTTCTGCTTCCATGATTTTGCCATCTGGCGTTATTAAGCAAGATGTCATTAAGCCTAATGAGCCAAAACCTTGAGCAACTGAATCTGATTGCACATCACCATCGTAATTTTTACACGCCCAAACAAATTTGCCATTCCATTTGAGTGCAGATGCAACCATGTCGTCTATTAAGCGATGTTCGTAAGTAATATTTTCTTTCTTAAAATCACTTTGAAATTCTTTTTCAAAGATTTGTTGGAATATATCCTTAAAACAACCATCATATTGCTTAAGAATAGTATCTTTAGTTGAAAGATATAGAGGCCATTTTTTTTGAAGCGCTAGATTGAAGCATGAACGAGCAAATCCTTTTATTGATTCTTCGGTGTTATACATTGCTAGCGCAACTCCTGCTCCTTTAAAGTCATAAACTTCTTTTTCAATTACATTTCCATCTTCTCCTGAAAATTTAATTGTTAACTTTCCAGGGCAGGGCACTTTGAAATCAGTTGCTTTATATTGATCGCCAAATGCATGACGTCCAACTATTATAGGATATTTCCAATTATCAACAAGTCTTGGGACATTTTTACAAACAATTGGTTCACGGAAAACAGTGCCATCTAAAATATTACGAATTGTACCATTTGGTGATCGCCAAATCTGCTTAAGATTAAATTCTTTTTGTCTAGCTGGGTTTGGAGTTATGGTTGCGCACTTTATTCCAACGCTATATTCTTTAATTGCTTTAGCGGCGTCTATTGTTACTTGATCATTAGTTAAATCTCGATTTGTAACTGAAAGATCGAAATATTTTATATTAAGATCTATGAATGGCAAAATGAGTTTATTTTTAATCATTTGCCAAATCACTCGGGTCATTTCATCGCCGTCTATTTCGACAATAGGATTTGTAACTTTAATTTTAGCCATTAATTCACAAGATAATATGAAGGAATTAGCAAAATTAATTTTTTAATTAATCTAACTAACTAAAAATAAGTAAAAAAGTCAGAAAAAAATTATGATGATAATTTTTGTTCTTTAAACTCAACATGCTTCCTAACAACAGGATCGTATTTTTTAAAAACCATTTTTTCAGTTTTTTGCTTAGGATTTCTGCGAGCAAGATAAAAGTAGCCGGTTCCAGCCGAGCTAACCATTTTAAATAAAATTGAACTTCTTTTTGCTTTTGATGTTTTGCCTTTTGCTGCCATTTCTTTTTAAAAAAATATACTTAAAACTTTTTTAGTTTTAAATCGAAATTGACTTTTTTACTAATATAATTAAGTCAAGTCAAGCATTATTTGTTAAATGCTTCACATTGCTGCTTCATGTCATCAACTTCTTAAATTGAGTTGCTAACTCTATTTCTTGCATTTATTAATTCAAGCGATTCAAGATTTCCAATGCCGTCTATCTTAAAATTTTGCTTGCATAGTTTATCAATATCGCAAACGCTTAAGCCATGAACAAAATCGTTAAACTCATTAGTTAGTTCTTCTATAAAAAGTGGCGGTAAGCTTTCAAGATGGTGATCGTTAATAATAGCTCGCTTTCGATCTGGATTAAAAGTTGAATTATTTCCGATAATATGAATTTTAATTAAACCTTCATTATCAGAAGCTTGACTCACTATTATATTTGTACTTTTATTAAGTAAAGCTCGATTATTTGAGTATGTAATGCTATCAACTTTTTTGATTTGAAATTTGATAGCTAATAAATTATTGTCTTGAAAGAAGTTAACCTTATTTCCTGATTTTATAAGTGATTTTTGAATTATTTTAAGAAATTCAACTACCAAGCCGTTGTAGTTCAAATTATTTTCATCAACTTTACTAACTTTAAGAAGATTTTTATTATCTACTCGGTTTGATAATGAGAAACTTAAGTGAATATTGTTATTTTGAAAAATAAGACCGGTATCAGAAGCTAAAAATTGTAAAAAATTTTCTAATTCTCTAAATTTGCTTATAGTTTCTTGCGAAAGATTTGATACACTTAAACAAACTTCATTATTTTCCATCATCTTAAACAAGTGCTCATGAAATTTACCCGAAATTATAAGTAAAATAATATTTTTAAAATTTACTTTGTCACTTTCATTTGGATCGAAAACATTTTTAACTATAATACCAAAATCTTTAGATTTGTTGGAATTTATAAATAGTAACTTATAAAAAAAGGCCTCAATTCTAGTAAAGCTTTTAACCAAATTATATATAAAAGAACAGTTTAAAGATTCAGAAGACGTATCAGAAGAGTAGTAGCTGTTATCTCTAATATTGTTATTCTTTAAACAAAAATTACGATAATTGTTTTTAACAATTTCTGACTCAAATAAGTTTAGCTTTTCTTGTATATCATCAACTATAGCGTAAAAATCTTTTTTATCAATCGCTAAGCTATCGCAATAATTATAATCACTTATTAAATCGAGATCGCTAATATCTTCATGACAAAGAAAATATTTATTTAGATCCTTTATCTCAAATTGTGGTTTAGTGGATTTGGACTCTAGTTTCTTTCTGATGCAAATCTCAGTTAAGGACTCTTTTAATTTAGCATTTAAAAAAAATGGAGAGTTTAATGATCTATGATCATTTTCATTGTAAGAAATCAATGAAAATTTTATTTTAATACCAACATTAATTTGATACATTGGATTATTATCATTGGTAAAGCTATAGCTATTAAAATTATCTACTTTATATGATTTGTGATCAAGTGCATAAGGATTAAAGCTTGAGAAAAAATTAAATGTTTCTCCAAGTTTATCATCATTCATTATGGCGTTAAGTGAATATAATATATTATCTTCTAAATTATGTATCTGGGTATTTATTACATGTCTTTCAACACTATCTATACTTAGCTTAGATGTCATATTAGAAAATGAAAGTTTGTTATAACTTTCTAAAAAAAGAGTAACAAAGTCCTCGTCATTTAAATGTTTGCTAACATTAAGTAATTCATTTTTAAAGTTAGTAATACTATCAAGACAATCAATTTGAGAGTTGCAAATCAAAAATCCAAACGAAAACGCCAATCTAGAATATGCGTGAAAATATAAATTATCTTTGGCTGTAACTAAATGCGCAAATTCTTTTTTGCTAAGTTTAGTAGTTTTATTTTTTTCAATATTTTCAATATGATGATAAACTTTATTGTGAAAATCAGAATTATTTAAGGTTAAATCAACAGCAAAAAGCTCACGATATATTGTAGAGAACCTTGATAAAACATCGTCTATAATTTTGTTATTTGAGACAATTTGAAGAATTGAAGCTAATTGAATAAAAGGAATAATTGAGGGCAGGTAGTTTTTTTTATCGGCAGTATTACTGCACCAATAATTAAATAGTTTTTCTATATTATTAATTAGATAGTCTGTTTTTAAAATCATAGTTTAATAATATGGGCTTAAGTTAAGCAAAGCTGGCTAAATACATCTGATTATTGTTAAAATATGTTCTTTAAAATCTATTCCTATTTTAGATAAATAAATCTCATAATATATATTATGTAAAATAAGTTACAATAAATTAAGTAAAAAATTTTCCACTTCTATTTCCCAAAAAAAAATTTAGAAATAAAGTGGAAAAATTACAAATTATAATAAATATAATAAATTATGATTTTTTGGCCTTAATTTCTTCAGCTATATTATTTGGTACCGGCTCATAGCACTCAAATTCCATTGAATAGCTTGCTCTACCTTGCGTTAGCGATCTAAGATTGTTCACATAACCAAACATTGAGGATAATGGAACTTTTGCAGTAATAACTTGAGCAACATCTCTTGCTTCAAGATTTTGAATCTGCCCTCTTCTTGAGTTAATGTCTCCAATTACATCTCCCATATATTCTTCTGGAGTTGTAACCTCAACTTTCATAATAGGTTCAAGTATAACGGGATTTGCTTTACCCATAGCTTCTCTAAAAGCAGCCCTTGACGCAATTTCAAATGCTAAAACGCTTGAATCGACATCATGGAAAGCACCGTCAATTAACCTAGCTTTCAGCCTAACAACTGGATAGCCAGCAAGTACGCCGGTTTCTTTAGCGGACTCAATACCTTTTTCAACCCCCGGAATATATTCTTTAGGAACTCTTCCTCCAGTTATTTCGCTTTCAAAAACAAAATTTTGTGAAGAGTCTTCTTCAGCCAAAGGTTCAAAAATAATTTTTACTCTTGCATATTGACCAGAACCTCCAGATTGCTTCTTGTGAGTATAATCAATCTCTGTTTGCTTTGTAATAGCTTCCCTGTATGCAACCTTAGGTTGACCAATATTCGCATCAACCTTGAACTCGCGTTTCATCCTATCAACTATAATTTCTAAATGAAGCTCGCCCATACCTTTTAAAATTGTTTGACCAGACTCTTCATCTGATTCAATTCTAAGTGAAGGATCTTCTGACGCTAATCTTGACAAGGCAATACCCATTTTTTCTTGATCTGCTGTTGATTTTGGCTCAACAGAAACCTCAATAACTGGTTCAGGAAAAACCATTCTTTCGAGAATTATATCATATCCCTGCTCAACTAATGTATCACCAGTAGTTGTTTGTTTTAATCCTGCTAAAGCAACAATATCTCCAGCATATGCTTCTTTTAGGTCTTCTCTATTATTTGAGTGCATTAAAAGAATTCTTCCCACTCTTTCTTTTGAATTATTTTTAGTTGTGTTTATAACTGTTGTTCCACCAGATATTGTTCCCGAGTATATTCTGACAAATGTCAAAGAGCCAACAAAAGGGTCGGTCATAATTTTAAATGCCAATGCTGCCAATTTCTTATCACCGCATGATATTGTAATATGCTCGTCATTTTTAGAGTTAATTGCCGGAGTATCTTCAATATCAACCGGACTTGGTAAGTAATCTACCACTGCATCAAGTAAAGTTTGCACACCTTTGTTTTTAAAAGCTGTACCATTTAAAACTGGAACAAATGAGTTTTTAATAGTGCCTTTGCGGATACATTTTTTTAACTCCTCTTCAGTAATTTCTTCGCCACCAAGATATTTTTCCATAATATCATCATACTGCTCTACTGCTACCTCTAGAAGTTGCTCTCTATACTCTTTTGCCTTTGAAACCAAATCACTTGGAATTTCTTGATAAGAATACTTGGCACCCATTTCATCACTTTCCCAAATTACAGCTTTCATTTTAACAAGGTCGATTAAGCCGCCATAATCTTCAGCCTCATTTATCGGCAGTTGAATTGGAATTGGTTTTGCACCAAGTCTAGTCTTCATCATTTCTACACATCTATAAAAATTCGCTCCAACTCTGTCCATTTTATTCACGAAGCACATTCTTGGAACGTTATACTTATTTGCTTGTCTCCAAACTGTTTCGGATTGAGGCTCTACACCAGCAACTGCATCAAAGACTGCTACAGCACCATCTAATACCCTGAGAGATCTTTCAACTTCAATTGTAAAATCTACGTGTCCAGGTGTATCGATTATATTAATTCTATGCTCCTTCCAGAAACAAGTCGTAGCAGCGGATGTAATTGTAATACCTCTTTCTTGCTCTTGTTCCATCCAGTCCATTGTAGCCGCACCGTCATGAACTTCACCAATTTTATGAGATTTACCTGTATAGTATAAAATTCTTTCTGTTGTTGTGGTCTTGCCAGCATCAATATGAGCCATGATTCCAATGTTGCGATATTTTACAATTTCAATTTCTCTTGCCATTTTTTATTATTAAAAATTAAGTTAATTATTTCGTTTTATACCAATTATCTCAGTTAACTAGACATTTAGGTAAAATATTTTGAGAATAAAATTTAGAAAAAAAACCGCCCGTACTAGTATAAAAAAGGTTTTTTTTCTAAACTTTAGACCAAAAAGAAAAAGCATCAATGTATAGTTAATTGCGATAATTGGTACTTAGATATTTGCTTAGTATTTAAATTCACTAATGCCTATTTTTTGTGAAGTTTTATATAATATTTTTAGCATTATATTTAACAATAGTTTTAATATGCTATTTTTCTATAAAAATTGTTAATAATGTTTAACATTAAACTATCTCTTGCCATATAAGAATGATATGAACAGTAATCATATTTTTTTCTTAGAGATTCGAGTAATGGGTTTAGATTTGCTGAATTTTTATATTTAAGAATCCTAATTTTATATGAATTTGGAAAAAAAGTAATTAAAAAGTAAAAATACAGACTATATTCGCTTACAAACCTGAAATTATTGAAGCTTTTTAGAAAAACTTTATAAAATTGTTCATTATTATTCTTTTTTTCAATATATTTAAACAAGCATTCAATAACTTTTTTTTGGAATATCATGTGATGACAGACAGGAGATATCAGATTACTTGACAGATTTTTATCATTTTCACTTAAAAAACTTAGTTTTTCATGAAATTTTTTACAAACAATCTGGTGTTCTTGCTCTTTATAATTATATAGCTCAGGTAACTTTTCTTTAACCTTGGGAACTAATGTTGAAATATGGTTGCAGGTTTGTATTTGAAAAACAGAGTTATATAAATTTAGATCCTTACTTAAATTGTATAGTGGAATGTTATTTTCAAAAAAAGTAGTTTTCTTGTAAAATATAGTGTCAGAGTCAATAATTAAAATATTTGGCAAAGAGTTTTTGATTGATAATGGTGAATATAGCTTTAATAACTGTTGAAAGCACCAACTAGCTGAAATATTTCCAGATAAGTTCTGTACTTCTTTAAAAGCAAAAGGAAATTTGCTTTCATCTACCCAAAGTCCATTTTTAGTATAGCGCTTCTTAGATATTATGTAGATATTTCTAAATCCTACTACATTTTTTTTTATTGATGCTATGCAAAAATCAAGTGTTCTTAAATCTTTTTCATGGACTGGAATAGCAACATCAAAAAGCATTTAAAATGATATTTTATGAGTGTTGTCAACAAACTACCAACGATAATGCGAAAAGGCTTTATTAGCTTCGGCCATTTTAAAGACTTCTTCTCTTTTTTTAACTGCCCAACCTCTATTTTCTAAAGATTCAACTAAAACATTGTAAATTTTAGAAGATAAATCTCTTCCATTAACTTTAACAATAGCTGTTTTAAGCCATTTTAATGCTAAAGCAGAACCTCTTCTAACAGGTACTTCGACTGGGATTTGATAAGTTGCACCGCCAATCCTTCTTGATCTAACTTCGATCTTTGGAGTAACATTTTCTAGAGCTTCTTTAAAGATTTCAATGGGATGTCTACCTAGCTTTTTTTCAAGTCTAGTAAAAGCTTCATATAGAGCTTTTTCAACGACTGACTTTTTTCCATCATTCATAAGTCGGTTGATAAATCTTGAGACTATTATCTCTTTGTATTTTGCATCAGGGAAAATTTTCCTAATTTTTGCAGCTCTTCTTCTCATGGTTGTGTGTTATAGTATATTTTAAAAAATTATTTAGGTTTTTGGGCGCCATATTTAGAGCGTCTTTGTTTACGATTTTTTACACCTTGGGTATCAAGACTACCTCGAACAATATGGTACCTAACACCTGGCAAATCTTTGACGCGCCCTCCTCTGATAGCAACTACAGAGTGTTCTTGTAAGTTATGTCCTTCACCTGGTATATAAGCAATTACTTCAAAGCCGTTGGTCAATCTAACACGAGCAACTTTTCTAAGAGCTGAGTTTGGTTTTTTCGGAGTGGTAGTATAAACTCTTGTGCAAACACCCCTCTTCTGTGGACAAGCTTTCATTGCTGGAACTTTATTTTTTGCAACTTGCTTTTGGCGAGGTTTTCTTATCAATTGACTGATTGTAGGCATAGAAATTAAATATTAACAACGAATAAATTAAAAATAGCCCCTACTTTTAATTTAACCATTCTGATAGTCAATAATATTTTTAGTTACATTAAAATTTGTACATACTATGCGCATACTAAACTTTAGTATTTGATTTTTATTAAAGTAAATTAAGATATTTTAAAAAAATCAAAATACTTTTAAATTAATTAAATGACTAGATTTATATTTATTACAGGTGGTGTTGTATCTTCTTTGGGAAAAGGCTTAGCTTCTGCAGCTTTGGGATCGCTTCTTCAAGAGCGTGGCTTTAAAGTCAGGCTTAGAAAATTAGATCCTTACCTTAATATAGATCCAGGAACAATGAGCCCAACTCAGCATGGCGAAGTGTTTGTTACTGAAGATGGAGCGGAAACTGATCTTGATCTCGGTCATTATGAAAGATTTAGTGGCGTTGAAGCTAAAAAGTCAGACAGTATTAGTGCTGGCAAAATATATTCAAATTTACTTGCTAAAGAAAGAAGGGGTGATTACTTGGGAGGTACGGTACAAGTTATTCCTCATGTAACTAATCTTATCAAGGAATTTATTGTCAACGAATCGCAAGATGTTGACTTTATGCTCTGCGAAATTGGTGGGACTATTGGAGATATTGAGGGTTTGCCTTTTTTTGAAGCCTTGAGACAACTTCATTATGAAATGGGTTCTTCTAAGTGTGCATTTTTACATTTAACCTTGCTACCATATATTGAGTGTGCTGATGAATTAAAAACTAAACCCACTCAACATTCAGTTAAAGAGCTGAGATCTATCGGTATTCAGCCAAATTTTCTTTTATGCAGAGCTGAAAAGAGAATAAGTGATGATCATCTTAGAAAGATTGCATTAATGACATCTGTACCTTTAAGCTCAGTAATTGCTGCTCCTAATGTAAAATCAATTTATGAAGTACCAATCATATATCACCAAAATGGCTTGGATAGAGAGATTCTTAGATTTTTTAACTTAAAATTTGATGAAAAAGTTAATTTAGATAAGTGGTTAAAAATTAGAAATGCTATTAACAATCCTAAGGATGAAGTAAATATTGCTATAGTTGGTAAATATACTGGCTATCCTGACTCTTACAAATCTTTACTTGAAGCAATAAATCATGCAGCTATAGCTCACAAGATTAAAGCCAATGTTATTTGGGTAAATGCAAGAAAAAACCAACAGAACTTGCCAGATAATATTCATGCAATTTTAGTGCCGGGTGGATTTGGAGTTGATGGGACCGAAGGTAAAATCAGCATGATAAAATACGCCAGAACTAAAAAAATTCCATATTTAGGAATTTGCTTTGGCATGCAGATGGCAGTGATTGAATATGCAAGAAACGTTCTTGGAATAAGCGAAGCTACATCGCATGAAATATCAAAAAACGGTGAGTTTTTAGTTGGTAACATGAATGAATGGACCACTAAACAAGGCAGTAAAATTATAAAAGATAAAGAAAATTTAGGTGGAACAATGCGTCTTGGATCTTATCCTTGCAAAATTTCTCAGGGAAGCTTTATCGCAAAAATCTATCAACAAGAGTTGATTGAAGAAAGGCACCGTCATCGCTATGAAGTAAATATTAATTACCGCTCACAGCTAGAAAGTGCAGGATTAAAATTTTCAGGCATGTCTCCTGATGATAAATTACCAGAAATTATTGAAGTAGCTGATCATCCATTTTTTGTCGGTGTTCAGTTTCATCCAGAATTAAAATCCAGACCTTTTGATGCACACCCTATTTTTAAAAAATATGTAGAAAGTGCTCTAGAATATAAGAATAAGTTGTAATTTATAGAATGATAAATTTTAGAATTGTTCAAAATATTATTTTATTAAAAATAATATTTCTTTTTTTGAATTCTTGTGGATTTCAAGTTATTTATGATCATAAAAAAGCTGATTCGTGCATTAATGAGTTAGCTTCGATTAAAATACAAAAAATTAGAGATAGAAAATCTCAAGAATTAAAAAATTCACTTTACGACGCATTAAATCCACAAAAAGTTAAAGCAGAGTCTAGCTATATTCTGGCTTATAATATTTCTAAAACCTTAGCTCCAACTTATATTACCGAAACTGGATCGTCAGGTCGATATAGAATTAACATAAATATAGATTATAAATTAAAAAGAATAAGTGATAAGAAAATCATCTCATCTGGCTATGTTAATGTAAATGACAACTATGATGTATCTTCAAATAGATATGCAACACATACGGCAGAAAACTACGTTGTTAGCAATTTGCTTGATTTGGGAGCAAAAGAAATAAGAAATTCAATTGTTAACGATCTAACATCTTACTGTATTAAAAATAATAGTTTATAGAATTATTAAAGAAAATTCTTTCTTATTCATTTATTATTTCAAACTGAACAACATCAGTCCGTTTTGCTAAAAAACCTGCAATACAATAAGATAGATAAAAGCGCCATTTGCGAATAAACTTCTCATCAAATCCCTGCTCTATGATTTTTGATTTTGCCTTATCAAAGTTTTTTAACCAAATTTCTAAAGTTTTTGCATAATCAAGGCCAAAACTCAATTCGCTAATAACCTTCATACCGTTATCTAAAGCCAAATTCTTAATAATTGTATTCGTTGGTAAAGACCCACCTGGAAAAATATGTTTCTGTATAAAATCAACCCTATTTCTATAATCTTCAAAAATCTCTTCATCAATTGTAATTATTTGCAAGACAGCTTTGCCCTTTTTCTTTAGGCATTTATTAAGTGTTTGAAAATATTTTTGCCAATATTTTTGTCCAACAGCTTCAAACATTTCAATTGATACTATGTTATCATAAATTCCTTTTTCATCTCTATAATCTTGAAGCTTAATTTTTATATTATTGTCAAGACCTGTACCTTCAATTAAATTGTAGAAATATTGCTTTTGTCTCTTTGATAAAGTTAGGCAAGTTACATCAAATTTTTTCTTTGCGGCTTCAATAGCAAAACCACCCCAACCACAGCCAATTTCAAGCACTGTTTGTCCAGAAAGTTTTTTTAAAATATTGTTATATTTATTTATTTGAGCCTTATGCAATGTAAGATTTTTACTATCAAATATTGCACTTGAATAGGTCATACTTTTATCTAGCCATAATTGATAAAAATTATTTCCAAGATCATAATGATAACTGATATTTTTTTTACTTCCTCTTTTGCTATTTTTATTGAACAATGTTATTAAAAAAAGCCAAATACTTTGCCATTTTTTAGCATGAAAATAATGTTCAAGAGATTCAGCATTATGTGTAAAAAATGATAGCAAAGCTGGCAAATCTTCGCTATCCCACATTTCTTCCATATAACTTTCGCCGAAGCCAACATCGCCTCCATGAATTGATAAATCAAGTGCTGTAATGGTTTTAATATTAATTTGGGCTTTTGGACCTACATTATTTGAGTCAAATTTTTTAATTTCACCATTAGGCAGTTTTATAGAAATTGATCCTGATTCAATCTTTTCTAAGGCTGACCATAGTAGTTTGTATTTATTCACTTGTTGTTAATTTAAAATTTGGTTTAGTTGGCTTAGGAACATATTTATTTTTTTTTATAAATAATTTTAATGCCTGCCAATGAATTAGAAATATTACCTTAAAAATCATAAAAGGCATAAGAAAAAAAGCTTTTAGCAAATTAAAATCATTAAATTCAACATTTTTTGCTCTTAGTGAGGTAAGTAGAGATTTTTTATATTCAAAATAATCAATCCAAACAGCTATCTTTTTTTTATTAAAAGAAAAACGAAACTTATATCGACCTTTTACTTTATAAAATGGTGAAACATGAAAATCTTTTCTTGTTTCAAGCCATTGGTTTTTATCAATAATTGCATTATCTTGATTAAAAACAAGATAGAAATGAGTTTCGCCAAAAGTATTGTTTACTTGAGCAATAACAGCTTTTAATAAGCCTCTTTTTTCTAAGCAAAACCAAAAACTTACTGGATTAAAAGCGTATCCCATAATTCTTGGATGAGTTAGTAAAAAAATTTTATCAACTTCTTTTATATTTTTTTTAGATAAAATTGATCTAGCCCATTTTTCCATGTCTTCACCATCTTTTGAACCATAATCTTTTCTTTTAAGAGAGAAGATATTAAAGCTATCTATCGAAAAAAATCTTGATTTTAGGGTCTCGATTTTTGCAATATCAAAGCAGATATAAAAAACATTATAAGTAAATTTATTAATTGAGGGCGCTAATCTTTTGTGAAAAATTTGAGCTTTAGATATATAAGCATGTTTAAAATTCACTGCCATGGCGCTTTAACCCCAAGCATATTTACAACATTAAGAGCAGAAGAAATACCATCTTCATGAAAACCATTTCCTAAATAAGCTCCACAAATGTAAATATTATTAATACCTTGAACCTGCTTGACTTTTTTTTGCATCTCTATTGCAGATTTATCGAAAATTGGATGTTCATAAACAATACTTTCAAAAATATCAGAATTTTTTATTGTAGAATTTGGATTCAAGGTCACAAATAATGGAAATGATTTATCTATATTTTGTAAATTATTCATCCAATAAGTAACAGAAATTTGACTCTCTTGATCATTTTTGTTTTTGCTATAAACCCAACTAGCCCAAGCCCTTTTTGAATTTGGCATAACCGACTCGTCTTTGTGTAAAATTGCCAAGTTTTTTTGATATTTAAATGCTGATAAAAATTCAAATTGAAATGTATCAACACCTTTTATCATTTTTAGTGATTGATCTGGATGGGATGCTAAAACTACTTTATCAAAAATATCTTCTCCAAAATCTGATTTAACAACAATTTTACCATCATTTTTTCTATAAACCTCATGAACAAAGTTATTTGTTAAAATATCTTGGTTACCAATTTTTTGTTGAATTTTTTTAACATATTCTTTTGAACCTCCTTTAACAGTATACCATTGCGGCTGATCAGTAATACTGAGCAATCCATGATTTTTAAAAAAACTTAAAAAACTATATGCTGGATATTTTAGCATAACCTCAATTGGACAACTCCATATAGCTCCAGACATTGGCAATATATAGTAATTTACAAAATAATCACCAACATCAAGATCTCTTAGTAAGTTAGCAATTGTGTATCTAGGATTTACTGCATCAGCTAAAATTTTTAATGAATGCTTGTTGAAATATAGTATATCTCGAAGCATGCGCCAAAAATTTTTATCAAAAAGATTTTTAGTTTGAGCAAATAATGACAATAAGTTAGTTCCTGCATATTCAAATTCGCCATTGTTAATCTTTGCTGCAAAAGACATGTTGCTTTTGTCATAAGGAACATCCATCAACGTAAAAAATTCTATGAGGTTTGGATAAGTCTTATGATTAAAAACAATGAAACCAGTATCCACAGCAATTTTTTTGCCAAGATAATTTACATCAATTGTGTTTGAATGACCGCCTAAATAATTATGCTTTTCATATAGCTTTATATCATATTTCTCTTTTAGAAAATATGCCGCTGTTAACCCAGAAATTCCAGAACCTATGATTGCTATTTTTTCTCTGACCACAATTTTAATTTACAAATGATGTTTATGTTTTTTGCGAATCAAAATATTTAAAGACTCCACTGCCATTGTAAAAAACAAAGAAAAGTATAAATAACCTTTAGAAATATGTATATTTAATCCATCGGCAATTAATATTACACCTACCAAAAATATGAATGCTAAAGCCACAACTTTTAGTGAAGGGTATTCTCTTAAAAAATAACTTACCTTTTCAGAAGCAACTAACATCACGAACATAGAAATGACTACAGCAGTAATTATAACCGGAATATTGGATGTCATAGCAATTGCAGTAATAACCGAATCAAAAGAAAATACAAAGTCTATCAGAGAAATTTGAACAATTGCGGCAATCATTGATTTTGCAACGTTAATTTCTTTTTGGTTTTCATTGATTTTTTTAGGAAATAAATCGGATATAATTTCCCATGAACTTTTTATAACTAAAAATAGACCACCAAAAAGTAATAAAAAATTTTTAAAAGAAAATGCAGTATCTTTTATATAAAAAAGAGGTGTAGTTAGGGTCATTACCCACGAAAGGGTAAATAGCATTATTATTCTAATAATCAATGCTAGTGATAAACCAAAAATCCTTGCTTTTTGTCGATTTTTTGCTGGTAACTTTGCAATTGCAATTGCAATGAATATAACATTATCGATTCCCAGAATTACCTCTAAGAAAGTCAGGGTTATTAGGCTAAAGAAAATTTCGTAGGTTAAAATATCCATTTTTTATAATATTATTTCTAACAAGGGCCTGCTGGAACGCATGGCTTTATGATTGCGCCCCACTGTCCAAAAGCATTACATTTTCTTGTTGGATTAGAAACATCTCCTCTATAATCTACTGCACTAGAACAAGCAGGACATGCGGTGATCGCGACGGCTTCTTGGCCATAAAGAGCTTCATCCCAACTAACATTTGTACTTCCATACAATGCTACCTCTGTTTGAGCTTTACACTTAATATGTTCAAAAGCATTAAATTCAGAAATTAGCGCAGTTAATTTCTTACTTAGCAAAATATCATCAAATTCATCGCTACTTGAATCATTTGCAAGAAATGTCGCGGAACTATCTAAATAATCATTAGATTGTTCACTAAGGTCGCTACTTCTAGCGCTTGCTGAAGTACTGTTTGCATCAAATCCACCAGCTTTATTAGCTCCATGGCTAATTATCAATAAATCAAATTGGATTAACCGCCCATTATCATTTACAGTAATTGAACCATTAGGATCGGGAGTGCCGTCAATAAATAAATCATCAAAAGTGTCATCTTTAGTTAGGTTTTTGTTAACGACGTAAGAAAATTTTGTTCCAAATGCATCTTCTCCATTTTCACCTAGCAAACCTAAATCATTAACTGGAACCATACCATAAACCAAATCAGTTGTACCAATATCATTAACGCCACCTGTTGCTTCAGAACAATCACCATCAGTGCCAGTTGCTTGACCATAATCAGTGCTACTTTTTGCTAGTTTTAGTGATGCCGGGCAAGGCAATTTTTTATTAATTTTTACGTAATTTCCAATTGCTGTATACAAAGCATCCATCAATTTTCTTGTTGTTCCATATTTAGCATTATTGACACTCGAAATTGATGCCGATAAAGCTCCTGTGATCAGAATTGAAATAATTACCAAGACAATAGATAATTCAATCAAACTAAAGGCTTGATTGATTTTTATTCTTCTTGCATGTGTCTTAAATTTTTTCTTAAAAATCATTTGTGGTTTTTTTTTAACAATTTAATAATATGACGAATCAGCAACCGACGCATAATACCATTTTTATTTGAAAATGGATAATTTAGAAACAATATTTTTCAGGCTAAAATGTTAAATACAGTTTATTTAAGTTGCATTATTTAAATTGCATCTTTTAATGTAAAATACTTTGAGTTAGTTTTTGTTTTTTTAGGATAATTTTTGTTTAAATACATCTTGGGGATATAGCTCAGTTGGTAGAGCATCTGCTTTGCAAGCAGAGGGTCAGGAGTTCGAGTCTCCTTATCTCCACCATTCCTTACCCTATTTGGTAGCTTGTAGCTCGAATGTCTTTTGGAGACTTTGGGGAGATGGGCTGTTACTAGGAGAATTTCTTTTGTAAGATTCTGCTATTGAATCTACTAGATGTTTTTTTTGATCATCAACAATTAAGCCAATATCACCTGCTAATTTATTGATTTCGTCTGAGCGGTTTTCATCTTTAAATATTGATGATTTTAACTCACTTACTTTATCTTGCTGACTTTTAATCCTCTTTTGAACTTTTTTAGGATCATCATTTATATTTTCAAAGTTTTTAATAAAATCAAGCTGATCACTTAAATCTTCAAGTAATACTAGATTTTTTATACCTTCTAAATTCAAGCGATCTGCATAATCTGGATCTAAATTATTATTTTCAATATAACTTTTTATGGCTCTATTCTCTTTTAAATGATATGATAATTTATCTATTTCGTTTTTAAGATTTATATCACCAACATCTAATTTTATAATCCTATCAAGAAAATTCTTAATCGACCCACATTCATTAATTGCATCTCCAATATTTAAGATTTTTACATCATTTAAATTGCTATTTTTATATGCATTAAAAACATTTAGTAAGTTCTCGTTATTTGAAAATAAATCTGGATTTTTTTTATATTCTTCACATAAGTTGTTTTTAATATCTTCTACTTTTTTTATCTTTTGACTTAATTCAAAAATTTCATCTGCTGCCCTTTTTGCGTTTGCCTGCTGCTTGTCAAAATTATCAATTTTATATTTACTCATAATATCAATCATTTTTTCATGATACTCTTTTTGAGTTTTATTGCTCTTAGTATGATGATCTATTTCTTTTCCCATATTCCAAACAGAATAAGTTGCCACTAAACCAAGAGCAAAAAGTGGATTAGGAATTATTGTCTCACCTACTAAACCAAGACCCAAACTAATTGCTTCGTTATTTCTAATTTCAGCAAATAATTCGAACGGCTCTTTAACCAGCGGAATTGAGTCAAATAAAAATTCACTAATTTTGTCAAATTGCATTTTATCTGAAATTCCAAAAGTAAATTTTGAAAAGACCTCACCTACAGATTCACCAAATGTTAGTCCTTTCTCAAATATCGGACCAAAAGCTTCAAAAATTTGCAACCAACTTAAAGCGCCACCAACTAATGATATTGGGCCAATTGGAGAAACTAATAAGAAAAACTGTAAAGCTCTATATTTCCATCTCTGAGCATCATCTTCTTGACCTTCTTCAACTTTTCTAGAAAAATCATCATTTAAAACTTGTAAATCTTTTTCTAATTTTTTGAGCTTTTCATCACCAATTTCATTTCCATAATTATTAATTCTCTCCCTAATCTCTTTAATTATAGCTGCATCATGCTCAGGATCTAAATCAAAATAAGTTGATAAATTAGCTAGAATTGACTCTAAATTTTGGTTAATTGATGTAAAATCTCTACCATTTGCATCATGAGCAATAAGGTGGCTTGAACTTTTTAATAATTCATTTCTTCTATCTAAAAATTTTTGATGCCTCTTATCAAACTCTACGCCGACAACCCTTTTACCCAAACCCACCTTTCTGCCTGCATTTAAAGCTAATTCATATAACCCTTCCATGTACCTTTATTTTGACTTTTAACCCGTTCTTTTATCTGTTCTTGTTCAGTTATCTGTTCTTGTTTAGTATAATATACGGTTTCAACAAAATTTCTAGCCAGTTCCTGATTAACAGTTAGCTCATTTTGAAGATTCAGAAGATTTTTATAAGAAGCTAACTCATTTAAAGAGCTGGGCTTTATATAATAATCGCTATATGTGGCATTTTGACCATTGTTTCTTTGATAATAATTTGCAAAAGATGCTATTTGCTCTTTGTTAAGATTGCCCTGCTTACGATGAAATTCTATTTGCTTTTCTCTAAATTCTTTTGCATTTTGCAACCTTTCAATGATCTCGTTATTTCTATCAAATATTGTCTTAGCAACTAGATTTTTTTCTTTTAATAGAGCTAAAAATTTATCTTTGATATCTCTATCTAATTGGACATCCCTCACACAACCCAATACTCTATCGAGATTAAGGTTGTGTAAATTATTTTGTGATTCAGAGCTTTTGGTCATTATTTATAATTCTTTAAAATCAAAAGATGGTTTTTGACTATTATATCATAATTAAAAGTTTTTGCAACTTGATTGTAGAGGTTATTAAGGCAACTATTTAAATTTGTTTTTTTTAGTATCTTGATAACTTGACTTTATATTACACAAAAATAGTTTTTAGCAAAAGTTAATTGCTTTCTTCAATTTAAATTTTTTTCATATGTTTAGAAATCTTGCTATTTTATTATTGTTTGCATTTGTAGTAACATCTTGTCAAAACAAACCTCAGGACAATCTTGTAACTGAAAAACCAGATCAGGAAGAGTTTTACGAAACTATGGAAGATGAAGATCAAGCTGAAAAAATTAATGAACAAGCTGAAAGAGATATTCAAGAAAAAGTTGAAGAAATTGAAGTAAAGGATCGTGTTTTCTTTGACTACGACTCAGCTGAATTAAAAGCTGAAGCCAAATCTATACTTGCCGTTCAAGCGCAGTGGTTAAAGAGTGATTCATCAATCAAAATAACAATCGAGGGTCATTGCGATGAAAGAGGAACAAGAGAATACAATATAGCTTTAGGTGAAAAAAGAGCTAATTCTGTTAAAAACTACCTTGTAAGCAAGGGCGTCGACACATCAAGAATTAAAATTGTATCTTATGGTAAAGAAAAACCAGCTTTCTTTGGATCAACTCCTGATATCTGGGCAAAAAATAGAAGAGCTGTAACAGTTATCAATAATTAAGTTTTTCTAGATTTATTTTTTGGGGTTCAAGTTTATTGCTTGAACCCCTTTTTTTTTGCCCTAAATGTAGTAAATTATACATACCATAATCACCAATAAAGCCACTCCTTTATTTTAATACGAGGTAATGACTTAACATTCCTCAAAAATAATTTAAGTTTTTTCTTGGTTAACTTTTTTAAGGAGTGACCAATAAAAATTTTATTAACCTTAATTAACAGGAGTGACT
>JAURQX010000040.1 GCA_030835905.1 Alphaproteobacteria bacterium | reverse complement strand
TTTATTATTTTGGCTAGTTTTTGCTCTTTTTTTTGTAAAATTTTTCAAAATATGACCTGATATTTTTAAAAATTTTGCAAAAAAATCGCTAAAAACTATCTCAAAAACTAAAACAAAATAATTAGTTAACAGTGTCTAAATCCTAAATTATAAAAAATTGAAGCTGGCTCCAAAAGATGTGATGAATTAAAGGCTTGATAACCTAAATTACCATCAATTGATAAAGATGGGTAAAACCTAGCTTTAACTGATTTTTTAAAAAATTAAAAGCTTTACTATTCAAATTTAACCAAAAAACCACTTAAAAAATTTTCTAAAAAAGTTCAGGTGCCTTTTTATCAATAATTCTTGCTGGCAACTTGCCGTCACTTAGCTCAAGCTCAATATTATCACCGCCTTTAATTTCACTTATCGAAGAAATTATTTTTTGCTTATTTTTTATAAGAGCAAAACCCCGCTTTAAAATATTTTTGTAGTCAGAATTTTGTAAAAGCTTGATAATTGAAGATAGGTTTTGTGATTTATAGTCAATTTTTTGCTGATAGGCTATCTTAAGATTCTTTGCTAAACTATTGCAATTTGCGATTGCTGAGATCAAGTTAATTTCAAACTGAAATTTTGAAATTTTTAAACTGGCAATGTTTTTTTGTTCATAACTTAATTTATTTATGATTAAGTTGGTAATTTTATCCAAGTAAAAATCGATTTTTTGATTAATTTGCAGCAAATATTGACTAGGGTTTAGTAGTAAACTCTTTAATTTATCAACTTTTAAGCTTTTTTCACTCAAATTTGATTTGATATAAAAATTAAGATTCTTAGCTAACTTTGATAAATCTAACTTCAAATCTGCTAAAATTGGTGTTGCTATTTCAGCTGCTGCAGTTGGTGTAGGAGCTCTTAGATCGGCAACATAATCGATTAAAGAGTTATCAGTTTCATGACCAATTGCTGAAATAATTGGAATTTTTGAAGCAAAAACTGCTCTAACTAAATTTTCATCATTAAATGGCAGTAAGTCTTCAAAAGAGCCGCCACCTCTAGCAATAATTATTAAATCTGGCCTTTCATCTTGACTTAAATTATTAAAATATTTAACTCCAGCAACAACCTCTTCAACCGTTTTTGAGCCCTGAACTGTTGCAGGGTATAAAATTAAATTAGTTGGAAATCTTTCGCTAATTCGATGCTTTATATCTTCGATTACCGCCCCTGTTTTTGAGGTGATAACCGCAATTCTTTTAGGAAAAAAAGGTAGTGATTTTTTATGAATCACTTCAAATAAACCTTCCTGCTGTAACTTTTGGCGCCTTTTTTCAATCATCTTTAAAATTGCACCGATACCTGCGATTTCAAGTTTTTCAATGACAATCTGATAATTTGAGCGCCCATTATAAGTAGTTACCTTGCCTGATGCCACAACTTCAAGCCCATTTTCCAGCGAAAAATCGATGAGATTGGCCATATTTTTGAAGCAAACCGCTGAAATTATTGCTTCATCCTCTTTTAGACTAAAATATAGGTGACCAGAACTATGTTGTTTAAAACCAACGACCTCTCCTCTAATTCTTACATAGCCAAAAGCATCTTCAATAACTCTTTTAATTGATCTAGAAAATTCAACAACGCCAAATTCAGGAATATTCATAAATTAACTTGATATCTAAAATTTTGTTAATTGCTAATTATGATTGCAATTTTTAGTTTTATTTTGTTATTTAGAAAATTTCAAATGAAAGAATCGTTAAACAAGGAGATCATTTTGCAAAAACAAATTAAGAATTATCAAATTTCAGGCATTGAAACTTTGCCAATTGTCGAAGGTGGTAAAGGCGTCGGTATCACAACAGGCGTTACCGCAGGTAACTTTGCTAAATGTGGTGCCGTTGGTACTTTTTCTGGAGTAAATGCTGATTGGGTCGATAAAAATGGCAACACAATCCCACTAGATTACAAAACCAAAACCCGTCGCGAAAAACACGAAGAATTAGTTGAATATTCAATCAAGGGTGGTGTTTCACAAGCGCAAATTGCCAACGATATTTCTGGTGGCAAGGGTCGTATCCATATGAATATATTATGGGAGATGGGTGGTGCTCAACGAGTTTTAACTGGTATTTTAGAAGGTGCCAAAGGATTAATCCACGGAGTCACTTGTGGCGCTGGAATGCCTTATAAACTCTCAGAAATTGCCGAAAAATATAATGTATACTATTATCCAATTGTTTCTTCAATGCGTGCTTTTCGTGCATTGTGGAAAAGAAACTATCATAAGGCTAAAAACCTTTTGGGTGGCGTGGTTTATGAGTGTCCATGGCGCGCTGGTGGTCATAATGGCTTATCAAACGCCGAAGATCCTAATGCCTACGAAGATCCATATCCAAGAGTTGCTGAGATTAGATCATTTATGAACTCGATTGGCCTTAATGATACTCCAATTATTATGGCGGGTGGAGTATGGAACCTTGAAGAATTTGAACATTGGCTTGATAATCCTGAAATTGGCCCAGTCGTTTTCCAGTTTGGTACTCGGCCAATCGTTACTCAAGAATATCCGGTACCACAAGAATGGAAATATAAGCTGATGAATCTCAAAAAAGGCGATGTTTATCTTAATCGCTTTAGCCCTACTGGCTTTTATTCTTCAGCAGTTGAAAATGACTTTATCAAAGAATTAAAGGGTCGAGAAATTCGCCAAGTTGAATATCGTGCCAAACAAATTGATGAATTTACTTGTGAAATTCCTTTTGGCAATCGTGGTCGTGTAGTTTATATAAAGCCAGCAGATAAAGCCAAAGTTGATCAATGGATTGCTCAAGGTCAAACTGAAAGCATGAAAACCCCTGATGAAACCTTGATGTTTGTTGATAAATCAAAGGCTAATCAAATCATAACCGATCAAATAAACTGTATGGGCTGTTTAAGTCAGTGCCGTTTTAGTAATTGGGCCGATAAAGAAGAAATGAATTTTACCACTGGTAATAAGGCAGATCCTCGTAGCTTTTGCATCCAAAAAACATTGCAAGATATCAGGCAGGGAATTGATGTAGAAAATCAATTAATGTTTTCGGGTCATGCTGCCTATCGCTTTGCAACTGATCCGCTTTATAAAAATAACTATATCCCAACCATTAAAGAGTTAATCGACAATATTATGGCTGGTAAGTAATACCACTTTCATAAGTTACACATGAACAAAATAAAAGTCGCAATAATTGGTGCTACAGGCTACACAGGAGCCGAGCTTATTCGTATCTTGATTAATCACCCTCAAGTTTCAATAAAATCATTGATTGCCAATAGTAACGTCGATCAAAATTTATATGAGATTTATCCAAATTTTTCGCCAATCTCTTTACCAAATTTACAAAAAATTGATGAGGTAGATTTTAAACAAATAGATATTGCTTTTTGTTGCCTGCCTCACACCACTTCTCAACAGGTAATTAATAAAATATCGCAATATAAAAATCTTAAAATTATTGATTTATCAGCCGATTTTCGCTTAAAAGACCCTAAAAACTACCAAAAATGGTATAAAAATGAGCATTTAGCGCCGAAATTACAAGAAACGGCTGTTTATGGCCTTAGCGAAATTTACTCCGCTAAAATTATCAAATCAAGCATAGTGGCCTGCCCTGGTTGCTATCCAACTTCAATTTTACTACCTTTATTACCATTAGTTGAAAATAAATTAATCAACTCACAAACTATTATTTGTGATTCGAAATCTGGCTTTAGTGGTGCTGGTAAAAAATTAGAGGTTAATAATTTATTTTGCGAAATTAACAATTCAGTCAAAGCCTATTCAATCGGCAATCATCGTCATTTAAGTGAAATTGAACAAGAATTGTCAATTTTTGCTAATCAAGAAATTGAAATAAATTTCACGCCCCACATCTTGCCAATTAATCGTGGCATTATCTCAACAATTTATGTTGATTTGGTTGATAATTTTAAAGTTGTGGATCTTAGAAATTGCCTTTTAACTAAGTATGAAGATTGTCCATTTGTTGAATTAACTTCAAATCCACCAGCAATTCGTGAAGTTATTGGCACTAATTTTTGTAAATTTAGCGTTCATCAAGGTCGAAATGAAAAAAAGGCGGTAATTATTTCAGTGATTGATAATTTGGTAAAAGGTGCTTCTGGTCAGGCGGTACAAAATATGAATTTGATGTTTAGTCTTGATGAAAAATTGGGTCTAACTCAAATTGCCATGCATCCATAAAAAAACAAAAATGCTTGATACAATTTTTGCGCCAATTACCTCAATAAATCAAAGCGGGGTTTGTGTTATTAGAATTTCTGGCGATAAAACTCTTGATTGCCTTGAAAAACTTGGGGTCAATACCTCAAAAATCTCACATCAAAAAATAATTTTTAACAAAATCTTAGATCTAAAAAACAATGAGGTTATTGATGAGTGCTTAATTTCATATTTTAAAGCGCCAAATAGCTTTACTGGTCAAGATATCGCTGAAATTTCAATTCATGCTTCAACTTATATATTTCAAAAAATTAGTGAAATTTTAAGCAAAATTGAAGATGTACGAATGGCGCAAGCTGGCGAATTTAGCAAAAGAGCCTTTTTAAATAATAAAATGAGCTTAATTGAAGCCGAGGCGATTCCTGATTTAATTGCCAGCGAAACCGAGCTACAACACAAACAAGCTTTAAGACAGTTATCTGGCAAAATTGGCAAAATTTACGATGATTTACGCCAAAAAATCATCGAGATTTTGGCTTTGATTGAAGCGGTAATTGACTTTCCTGATGAAGATTTGCCTGAAAATATTATCAAAGATATCAAGCAAAATTTAGCTAATATTAAAAAAATTATTAATGAAATTTTGGCTAATCACATTGCTCAAAAAATTAAAACTGGCATTAATCTAGCAATTATTGGTGAGCCAAATGTTGGCAAATCAACTTTGCTTAATTTTTTGGCTAAAAGTGAAATCGCCATAGTTTCAGATGTTGCTGGCACAACCAGAGATATTATTGAAACTCACCTAAATATTGCTGGGGCTGTGGTAAAAATAGCCGATACTGCCGGCATTCGCACAACTCAAGATAAAATCGAAGAGCAAGGCGTAATTCGCGCCATCAAAAAATCAAAAGATTGTGATATTAAAATTTTGATGCTTGACGCCAAGAAGCTAGAGATTTCTGACAAAATAGCTAATTTAATTGATAAAAATACCCTAGTTTTAATCAACAAAATTGATGAAATTAATCACCTAGTACAGCAAAAAATTGATCAAAAAATCAGTGATTTAATCAAAAACAAAGCAAATATAACCTTTGATTCGCAAAATTTACTAAAAATATCTCTTAAAAATCAGCAAAACCTCGATTTACTTATTTCTTTACTTGAGCAAGAGGTTAAAAAACAAATTCCTAACAATAATTCAGCCATTATCACTCAAGAAAGACATCGCTCTCATCTAAAATCTGCCCTCGCCCACCTTGAAGAATTTAGCTTTTCAAAGCCAATCGAGC
This sequence comes from Alphaproteobacteria bacterium, assembly GCA_030835905.1. Classification (GTDB taxonomy): domain Bacteria; phylum Pseudomonadota; class Alphaproteobacteria; order Rickettsiales; family UBA1997; genus UBA1997. The sequence continues at coordinate 59,456 of JAURQX010000040.1, read as the reverse complement.
TAGCAGCCGAAGATTTAAGATTAGCTAGTCAAGAAATTGGTAAAATCACCGGCAAAATTGGTGTTGAAAATATTCTAGATGTGATTTTTGGCAGTTTTTGTATCGGTAAATAATTTTATAAAAAAATTAGTAAAAATTGCTTTTAAAGATTTTTAGACAAGTTTTTTTAAAAAAAATTTTAAAAACTTGCTATAATTTTTAAAACTGTGTTAAAATGGAGTAAATTCCTTACCTGGCTTGAATTCAAAGCATATAATTTATAAAAGTCTCTATAGTAGTTTTTAATTTAAAAACAATAATTAATTTTTAAATTAAAAAAAATTCTTTACTTTGTTCCAAAAAATTGATACACTCTTCTCAATTCAAAAAAACCAAATTTTAGATTTTGGTTTAAAAACGCCAGTAGCACTTAAATATTTTGCAAATTTTTGTGAAATAGCTACTGATCTGCAAATAAAACTATAAAATATAAAGAATATGCCAATAAATCAAAACTTTGATCTAAAAAGTATTTTAAAATATCTTGATAAAAAAGAATTTGATGAAAGTGATAAGAGTAAAATTGCACAGTTGATATTTAATCCAGTTGCAATTGAAGAAGAAAAATCACAAGATGCCCAAAGTCAAAAAAAGAAAGAGAGATCTTCAAATCTTTTAATACAAATTTTGGAGAAAAACATCTATCAAGAAGCTGGAGTAGAGCAAAATGAACAAGAAATTTCAGATAAAAATAAGCAAATTCAATATGCCTTGGAAATCGTTAATTTCTATAAAGACATTGAGTTCACAGATGAAACAAAAAAATCTCAATCAACACCGTTAGTTGATTTATTAGTCAACCAAGATGAAAATGGCAAATCAGCTTTACAGTTAATTATTGAAAAAAACGATGAACTTGCTGATGTTTTTGCAGCGATAGAAAATATTGAAATTTCTAATCCTTTTAACACTCAATCTTCGTCATCCGATATTGAAGAAGAAGTAGAAGAAGAAGAAGTAGAAGAAGAAGTAGTAGAAGAAGTAGGAGTAGGAGAAGTAGGAGTAGGAGAAGGAGAAGAAGGAGTAATAGGAAAATTAGATTCTTCTCAAGAAAATAAAACTACCATCGGCTCTTTAGTTGAAGAATTGCAAAAGCAAGAATTAGGCAATAATGTTGCAAGTAATATCAAGACTAAAACCCAAGAACTATCAGCTAAACTAAAAAATGAGAACACAAATCTAGCTGAAGCCAAACTTACAGCACAAGTAATTGAAGCTGTTGCAGTTAAAAATAATGTTGATAGATCTAATCTAATTGACTCAGATAACAAAAGCCTGCAACAAAATCTTCATGAACTTTTGATATTTTCTGCTCAAGAGCAAGTTGTCAGTGGCCAAGGCGCTGCTGTATCATCAAAAACTTTTTACATACTTACCCCTGATAAAAATTCAGGCTTAAGTGATGAAAAAATTGAGCAAAAATCATTTGCAACTACCGACGCTAATCTAATTGAAGGTAATAAGTTAAAACAAAATGAAAGACCAAATTTCAAAACCATCTTTGAAAATAAGTTAGCTGAAACTTTGACAGGCGATTTGGCAAGAAAATATCAATTTGATGATGGCCCTAAGTTAACTGAAGATAAAAATGGAAACAAAAAATTAAATGAAAATGGTCAAAAACTTGCTGATTTTGCCTTAGTACTTGCTGATAAATATGGTGGCTTTAGTATGAGATTTACAAAACTCCAAACAAATTACAGCCTCGCTATTCCTCAAGACCTAAAACAAAAAATCGAAGCTGAAACAAGAAAAAAACAAATATTAATCAAAGAATTAAGTGAGAAATTGACGTCATTTGGCCTTGATTCTCAAGAAAATAATAATACTGCAGAAAAATTATTTAATATAATTAGAAACGCTTCTGGCACTGCCCAAAAAGAAAATAAATCAAAGCAATTCTTTTCACCCAAAATCAACCAAGAAAATCCAGATCAAACTGTTGGTGTTAGACTAAAAAGAATCCTAACTATAATAAACGCCACCGAGCTTGGCGAAGTCAAGGAACAAGATCCGCAACCACAAATTGAAATGAGTAGAAGAAATATGGCGGGGGATGGTACTTCTGAGGCAATACTGCCATTAAACGATGAATCACAAGAAGGAGGGGATGATTCAATACTACTAATATCTCCAATAGAACGTTCTATGGATTCTACTAACGCAATACAACGATTAGAAGATAGATCAGACTCTCAATTTTTAGAAGAAACAGGAGAAGAGGGAGGTAATATCCTTGATGAAAGTTCTAGATCAATAAAAGCATTGGGAATAAATTCCAAAATTTTTTCTAGAGGTGAATCAGAAGCAGAAAAAAGAGGAGAAGGTTCTATAGCTTCTGAAGAGAGTGAACAACGAGAAGAAGTATCGGAAGAAGCAATAGGAGAAAGGGATAATAATTTTTCAAGAAAATCCTCAATTTCTTCAGTATCATCTTGTGATTCTAAGTATAGTGATGATGGTGAGAAATTATTGAAATTGTTTGGTGATGATGGTGTTTTTAATAGGGAATTACAAACAAGAGAAGAAGAACAAGAAGTAGGTCAATACCAAGAAAATTTACCAAGACCAATGGAGACTGATGGAGCGGGTGCTATAAAAGATCTTCCACAACCAAGTGAAAGTGTTACTAGATTTGAATCTTCTCAAGAATCACCTAATCAACCAGCTTCAGGGCTTAGACATCTCTTATTAACACAAATTTCAGCTGGTTCACCAAAAATTGATTTCTCTAGAAGAGGCTCAAATCAAGTAGACAGAGCACAATATTCAGGGCGAAGAACAGCTCAAAGTGTACCCGAACCATCTGATAGCGATCAAACTGCAGAGCCAGATCTAAAATCAAGTGCAGATGCTCCGGCTGCTAGAGGCCCGAAAAATGAAGGAGCTGATGGATCGACTTTCACCCCACCTACTGGTGGCAAAGGCGCGCCTGGTCACTCAAAAAGTACTTCTAAATTTCATCTAAAAAAAAACCCTATTAAAGGTTTTTTAAACTTTACTGGACTTAGAACCCCAAGTAAACAAAAAAATGAAGCCCCAGGAGAAACAGTTTATTCACGTAGAAAAAGTTCACAAAAAGAATCTTCAGTAGACAAACCCTCATCAGTAGGAGAAACCCAAACCCATCCTAGCGCTTCACCAAGTTCACCACACCCATCTAGGAGTTCTGATTTACAGGGCAAAGAAGGGGGTGCAGGAAGATCCTGAGGTAATGAGATTTGTAAATTACATAATACCTAGCCCAGCTCAAAATAACACCAAATCCAATTTTAATTGGGTTTGGTGTTATTCTAGATAATATCTTTATTATTATTGATAAGATTATGCCAAAAAATTTAGAAACTCGAAATAACTCCTCTCAAGATAATGAAATCATTAAAATTTATACTGAAAGTGGTGAGCATGGTGAGCAATACATAATGTTGACTTATTCATCTAGAGAGCCATCGCAATTTATAACAGACATATTCACCCATTATACAAAAGCCAATAATCAAAAACACAAAAATCTTTTGGTTTTAACCATAGAAAATATTATCAATAATAAAGAATCTTTGAAGACTGGTGGTGAAAAACAAAACCCTAATAAAAAAAGCCATTTAGAGCAAAATGAAGAAGCGGTCGCAGAAATTTTTGAAATATTTGCCAATTTAGAATATGTTGATGATCACAAGAAGTCTCAATCTAGACCATTAATAGATTTACTAGCAGATCGAGATTATCAAGGAAAATCTGCTCTTGGTTTAATTATTGAAGAAGCTGAAAAAGAAAATCAATCAGACGAAAGCTATTTCACAAATCTTTTGCAAACAATTAAAGAAATAGAAATTCCAAGCATAAATCAAAGTCCTGCTGCTACTAGTAATAGAAGTTCTAGAAAAAAAGTGCTGAAATTATTGAAGAATTTTTAGTAACGAATGATGATAATGAGTTAGATAATGATAATTTTTTAGACCAGATCAAGCAATCTGCTCAGAATTTATCAAGACAAATTAAACAATCTCCTGAAAGCATAACCATAGCCGAAGCAAAATTAAGAGCAGAATTAATAGAAATTTGCGCAAAAAACAAAGGTTTAAAACCAGAAGAAATTCTTGATAGCGATTATCAAACACCTAGGCAGAATGTTAAATCCTTGATTGCTAAAAATATTCAATACGAAGTTACCAAAGATTTAGGAAGTGATTTTAAAGAAGTAAAATTTGCTAAAGATCATGGCATATCAGACAAAGAAGCAACTAGAAGGTCATTTGCCTTTAAAGACTTGAATAGTGAATATAAAGTTGGTGACAAGCTAAAAGATTATCATAAACCAGATCCAAATATACTAAAAACCAAGTTAATTGCTTATTTAAACGACAACCAGCTTAAGCTAGGCAATGTTTTTAAAGAAAAATTTTTAGAAGGGTTAGACCAAAACAAGTTAACTCAAAGCGGTGAAAAACTATTGTCGTTAATGACTTATTTTATTAAAGAATATGGTGGCTTCAACACTTCGGAAGCATTAAAAATGCACAACAACTCATCATTAGCTGATAGTTCGTTGTACAGTAGCCTATCTACAGCAGATGATTCAAGGATTGTTAATATTGATATTGCTAATAAACAAGAGAAGAGAAAGAAAAAGATAATTAGTAAAATCGGAGAAAAAATTCCTGAACTTGGCTTTATATTAAGGTTAATGAATAAAAGTTATGCCGAAGTTTTATTTAATTTAATGAAAGATGTCTCAAGCTCGATTCAAGAAGAGTTAAAAGCAAAAGGCTTTTTTGCAGTTATAGATACAAACAAAGGTGCTCGATCAAAAATCTTAATTAATGATCAAGAAATATCTATTCTTGGCAAGGTTGAAGATATAAAAGTAAAAGAAATTGCTGCAACTACAGTTCAAAAAGTTATAAGAGGTCATAATGCTAGAAAAAATGTTGAACAAAGTTTTTTAAGCAATGGTCGAGATTCAAATTCACAAGGAAATGACAGCGAAATTGAAGATTTATCTGATGATCAAGCTTACCAAGTAGCAATTGGCAAAACATCTCCTAATAGTACATCACCCATCAATCCAGAAACTCAATTTAGTAGCAGAAAAATTGATGATGCATCTAATAAATCAACTTCTGATACTGACTGTGATGTAACCAATAATCCAAATACATCTTTTTTTAGTAAAAGAACAGCAAAACCATCAACTAGCCCAGAAAACCATAACTTTTCACCTGTTAAAAATTGCTCGGCTCAGAAGAGAGGCTTTTAACTTAACTGTGTAAACCAATCTTAAAAACTAAAATTTCATATAAAAGACCCCTCACAAATCAACGAATTTTGGTAATTTTATTTACAAATATTTTTTTAATTTTTGTAGTAAGTTACAAATTATACCAAACTTCATCTTTAATGGTACATTTGGATAAAGAATTTTTGAGGATTAAATTTAAGAGAAAAATTGCGTGTATCACAGGATATACACAAGGTTTTTCTCTTAAATTTTAGACTAAAAAAGACAAATTCCAAATGTAACATTAAAAATGAAGTTTGGTATTACTCGAAAGCTAAAGCTTTCTGCGTCATGTTGCCGATTTAATGAAAAGAGATTTTATGGATAAAAAGATTAAAAACGCCAATTCGGTTTAAGGATTTGGTTTAATGGGTTTTTACGTATTTATAATAAGATTTCACTACCATTACCTCCCCTAGAAGATTGAGAGCCACTAGAAACAGAGGGAGAAGAGGGAGCGTTAGAAGGGCTTTGTTTGACTTTGGACTTATTTTGATCTTTGACTAAATCTTTAGTAACAATTAATTTATTTTTTGGATTATCTCCAGCTTGTTTTTGTTGTGCAATTTGTTGGGCAAAACCTTTAGATGATTCGCCTTCCTTGAAAGAAATTTGCCTTGCTAAATCTTCACTGCTTCGGTTATGAGTTTGAGCTTGTGGCGCTTTAATTTCTAATTTTCCTATAAAATCTTTAATTCCCTGCTCTCCTCCTAAAACATCGCCGACTCTTTTAGTACGAAAAGCGGTTTCTTTATTATGAGCTGAAAGGATTTTACCTTGACATTTTTGTTGAAATGAATGTGAAAAATTTCTGATTTTAGTTATATCTTGTATTTTAAATTTTTCAGCATCTTTATCTTCAGCTATTAAAGAATTTAAATCATTTATAATTGCTTGGTTTTTAGCTTGTTGATCAATTACAGAACTATAACTTTTATCAACCCTAACATTACTCAAACCACCCTTTTTATAAGCATATTTTAAGCAAGCTTGCAATTGATTAATTGTTAAGCCATATTCATTAGCTGACTCAATAACATTTTTAATTATTATTGCTAGGCTTTCTTGCGCTTTTTCTTGGACTTTTACTTGTTCTTGACTTACATAAATTACTTCGGGCTTTTCTAGCTTAATATATGCCCCTGCTTTGTGATTTTCTTCACCTTGAATTGTTGTTATTTTATCACTTCCTAAGCTTTTATTTCGCTTACCATTTTCATCAGCACCATCTTGATGATGAATGTAAATGCCAGTAGTTAAATAATTTTGAACTAAATTAGCTTTGATATTTGCTTGAATTTTTGAGGCTGGTTTATCTTTTTTAGCTTCTTGCTCAGCTTTTTCTCTAGCTTCTTGCTCAGCTTTTTTCTTAGCTTCTTCTCTTTCTTTCTCTTCTGCTCCTTCTCTTTCTTTCTCTTCTGCTTCTTGTTTTGCCTTAGCTTCTGCTTCAGCTGAACTTTTTGATTCTTCAACTGATTTTACATGATGTTGTGTATTATGTTCAACACTGCGCTCTTCTAAAATAAAGGGATCTTCACTTGAAAGTGACATTTTGTTGAATTTCGCTTCTTTTGAATCACTTTCTTGCGCTTGATCAGAATCATCCGCTGATTCTTCTGCTTCTTTTAATTGATCATCAACTTCTAACCTCCGATCAATTACATCTTGCGGTTGACGTTCGACTGAATCAGAGATAGGTTGTAATTCACTTTCATCATAACTAGCTTGCGATCCGTCTTTTAGAGTAAAAAGTACACTACATGTCGCCGGTTGATTAGATTCTATTTCTGATTCCACCTCTCTAGATTCATGCAATCCCTCTAAATCTTGAGAACCTCTTCTTGATTCTTGGCCTTCTTTAATATCTTCCTCTCCACGTTGACCACCGCCAGAATTTGAACTAGTTTCGCTAGATAAGACATCAATCCCTGCAACAGAATCGCCTTCAGACCCCACTCTTTCAATAGCTCCTTCCTCTTTTTGCCTTCGTTCTTCTTCGTGGGGGTTTTTTCTAGCTGAAAAGCCTCTCCATAATCTCTGAATTTTAATAGCACTTTCACCTTGAACAGCATCTATATTTAACAAATCTTCTGAACCTATCTCTGATCTTGACGAACTTTCAGAATTATTACTTGATAAGCGACTAGTATTATCAGTAGAAGATATACCATTCATCTCACTATCGCAACCGGCAGGATCTGATCCAGCATAATTTTCACTTTCATTATAACTGATTTTATTTAATTCTGACAACAATTGCCATTTGCTGAAAAATTCTTGTTTTTTTTCATTTATTATTTTTTGAAAATAAGTTTCAAAACTATTTTCTTCTACTCTTTGAATTGGTTCAGCTTGTTTTTCTTCTTGTTTGTCTTGCTCAACTTCTTGTAACTGGGCACTGGATTGATGTAAAGATTGTTCAAATGAAGCTATATGCAAAGCCAATAATTCAAGATCTTTGATTATTTTTATTACTTGCTCTTTTTCACTTTGATCATTATCTATTTCTTGCTTTAACCATGTTTTTAATCTTTGATTTGTAGAACCTTCTTTATTACCATCGCCAGCCTCTAAGCTATGTTGATTTATACGATCAAATTTTTCACAAGCAACTCTTAAAGCATTTAACTCTTGGTGGATTTGCTTAAATTCAGATCTAGGTTCATTTTTAAATTGCAAATCATCATCTTTAGATTCTTGAGATTCACTTCTAGTCGATCTTGCATCATCCCCACTTGAAGAATATTGGTCACCAAAACTACTTTGCGCATTTTTAACTGTCTCAAATAAATCTTTTCTTATTTTATCAATAAAATCATCATTAAATTTAGCTTTAATTGCGTAATAGTCTTTTTGTTTTTGTTGGTGCGTTTCTTGGGTTTTTTCCTCAATTTGTGGAAAGACTTTATCGCCACCATCTGATTCATGGCCATCTTTAGTTTTAATAACTTTTACTTTTGTGGTTTTGTTTTCACTGGTGCTACGATCTCTACCCAAAGCTTGCATCAACTGATCTTTAGTTTTTCGGTCGCTATCTTTAAAATAAATATATTGCTCGTTGATATCAAAGATTAAATCTTTAATATCTCCGCCTATGTAGGTTTTTTTATCAAAAATGACTAGAATTCTCTTTCCTTGACCTTGTGCTTGTAAATTAGAGCTGGATTGTTTTTTTAATTCCTCAATTTTTTTAAATACTTCTTTGCTATCTGCATAATGAATATTATCATTTACTCCTTTCTTGTATATCAGATATTGAATACCTTCTTCTTGAGATTCTCCTTGAGATTCTTCTTGGGCTTTTTTGACTGGCAAAACTACAAAATCATATTTACTACTTAATTGTCGTAGCTTATTTTGATCAATTTTAACTTTTGAGATATCTACATTTTGCGAGTCAGAACATTCTCTTTCTTGATATTCAAGCTCTAAATCAGTAATAAATTGATCAACTCTATCTTTTGGCAATTCCTGAGCTTCATCTTGCGCATCATCAAAAGCCCCATTAATTATTGTAAATTCTTGATTTGCGTCATGGTCGCCTTGACGTCTATTAGGAGTAACCACTCTATGATTTTCATTATTATCAACCGCTACTGCCCCTTTATACCTATCTTCAAAATCCTTTAATTCTTCTTGCCTATTTTCAATTCTTTCATTTAATTCTTTAATTTTTTTCTCAGCATCTGCAATTTGAGCATCAATATTTTGGATAGTTAGTTCGGTGGCTTTGTTTTGGGCATCAATTTTTGCAAAATCATGTCCCTGAACTTTACTTTCTAGATGTTTTTTTAAATCTTTAAATACTTCTAACTTATAACCTTTATTTAAGGCTTCATAAATAGTTATTTCACTATGACTTACTTTTATGAAGCAATTTTCTTTAGTTGGATTTTGACCAACATATTCTTTAATCAAATTAAAAAAATTTTCACCGCGAAAAATATATGGATCTTGATTAAGATCTCTGCCATCATCTAAGTATTTACGGTCTTTTTTTCTTATTTCTGTTAGAAAATAATCTTTGATTTTTTGATCAAATTTAAAAGCCGTTACTTCGTTGCCACTTTTAACAGATTCAATAGATGATTTGCCACTTTTTAAAGTTGTTTGATTACTAAAATCTGAGGCTTTTATTTCTGTATCACAAATCACTTCAAGCTCTCTTAGAATTGCCTGATCTATTTGTTCTGGCTTTTTTTCTAATGATAATCCGTTTTTTTGTGCATTCAGATATTCTACCCTATTTTCTAAATCTTTAATTTTTTGCTCTTTTTGCTTGATTTCTTCTTCAATTTTATTAATTGATTCACTAGCGCCAAAGATAATAACAATCGCCCCTCTTTGTCTAAGTTCTCTGATTTTGGTAAAAATTTCTTTATTAGCATTGCTTGGATTGTTACTTTCTCCTTGATGATATTGATCATAATAATAAGCCTCATCCAAAAATATTACCTTACCTAATAGATCTGCTTTTCCATCTAGGGGGGGTTTACTAAATAATTCTCGCCATTTTTGCGGGCTGTTTAGATCAATATTTATTATTGAACTTGACTCTATTTGCTCAACTTCAACTACTCTAGCAATTGAGGATTCTTCATCCAATTCTTTTCTTTCTGATTTTTGATGAGCAGCATTTGATCCAAGTCTATCTGCTAGTACTTTAGAATATTGTTTTTCAATTAAATCAGCCAAAAAGCTTTTGCCGGTTCCGGTTCTTAAGCGAATATCTAGCTTGCCAATTTTTTTAAGCCTTTCTTCTTGGCTTGACGACTCTATAATTTGGAAAAAAATATCATCAATTTTTTTAACAAGCTGAAGCTGATTATCTGAGAGTATGCCTTCAATAACTACAGCTGGAGCGCCATTTTTATCTTTAATCTTTGACTCAAAATCTTCAACGGTTGGTGTTCTTAAATAATGTGGTAAATTTGGATATCTATTTATTTGCTCAGTTAAAGCATAAAGTGCCGGCGAGGTTTTTTTGACAAAAAATTCTTGGGCTTGAGTTTTTTTTTGGCTTAGAAGCTGATTTATTTGATTATCAATTTTAAAAAAAACATTAGGATATTGATTATTGACAACATTGCCTAGCACATGATTTTGGTTAAGATTTGTCTGAACTGATTTTAGCTGATCTTTAAATATTGAAATTTGGCAAGTAAGGGCATGTTTAACAAAGCTAAATGGCAACTGATTTAATTGTTCTTTGTTAGTTTGTAAAAATTGTACAATTTCAACAAAAAACAACTTATCAAAATTTGATTTTTCTGGCTCGTCACCATCTCCACCAGATTTCTGTTTATTAGCAATTTTAGCTTTGCTCAATTCATCATATAAACCTTGCCAGTCTTTGGCATTTGAAATATTTTTTAAAAGAGAGACAATTTCTTTATATTGCTCAGAAATGTAATCATCATCAACTCTTTCTCTTTGATTTTTAGGGGTTTTGAATGTGTATTGCGAGGTTTTTTCGCCTGAATTTTTTTTATAAAAAAAATCAAATATAGCATCATTATAATCTGAAAAACTTGAATTGCTTTTCGTGTCATCCTCTTTAAGAGTTCTAAATTGAGCTTCACTTCTTTGAGGTTTTTTAAAATCAAATTCAAAGCCTTTAAACTTTATGCCTTGCAAAAAACCTGCTATAAGTTCTTTTGGGTCTGGGACTTCTTGCTCATGTAAAATTTTTGGTATAAAAGTCAAACTAGCTTTTTTATCACCTTGAGATAAACCAGCTAAATCTTTTTGATACTGCTCCTTATTAAACTCATTTTCTAAACTAACATAGCTAGCTGAGAATTTTGGCAAGCCAATGCCTGGTTTTCTATTAGCCGAACTGCTTTTTGCTTGAGGATCAGGAGATGAAATTTTTTGATTTGAATTTGTATCATCATCGGATTTATTTATTTTTTTAATTTCTTTAATGCCAAGATTTGAAAAGGCAGCAATAAGGTCTTGCAAGTTGCTAATTGACCGTTGTGCACCTTTATCCTTTGGCATATGAAAAACAATATTTATTAACTCTAAAGCTATACAATTTTAGTTCAACACCAATATTGTATCACAAAAATACAATTTAGGCAAGAGGTTAATTATTAAATAAATTTTATTTTGAGGTGCCATTATTAACCCGTGCATAAACTATTTTAAGGAGCAATTTCTTGCTGATCCCAAGCAAAAATTTTGCCACTATCTTCTTTTTGGAGGTTTTCTAAGACTTTAATAAGGCATTTTGCTGAAAATTGTGGAGTGAAAAGTTTGTTTGGATCGTAATTTTTGGTAAATGGCTGGGATAATTTGCTTTGAACAGTTCCTGGATGAAGGCCAATGATGATTTTTTGGTTATTTTGACGATTATTTTCAATGGCCAAATTTTTAATAATCATATTTAAGGCTGATTTTGAGGCACGATAGCCATACCAGCCACCCAATTGATTATCTGAAATGCTACTAACACGCGCTGAAATTGAGGCAAAAACTGCTTTTGAGTCTTTTTTAAGCTTAGAAAGAAAATATTTAGCAATTAAAGCTGGGCCAATAGTATTAACCAAAAAATTTTGTTGGAGATTATTGATATTTAAATCACGAATTGATTTTTCAGGTTGAAGATTTTCATCATGTAGCAAGCCAGTTGCAATAAAAACTATATCAATTTCTTGATTAATTTCATCAGCAAGAGTTTTTAGAGAGTTTTCATCATTATAATCAAAAAATTTTGTAATAACCTTTTGATCATCAAATTTTTTTGAGCTTCGTGATATAGCATAAATTTTTTCAACTGTGCTAAATTCAAGGAATTCATTAACTATAGCCTCGCCAATAGCTCCACTGGCACCAAAAACTATAATTTTTGAATTATGACTAAAGCTATTGAGTTGCATATATTAATAATATTAATTATCAAAATAAAATGGTGCGGTCGAGAAGACTTGAACTTCCACGAGCAATTGCTCATAACGCCCTCAACGTTACGCGTCTACCAATTCCGCCACGACCGCATTAAACAAAATAACATAATTTTAGCTAAACCATTTTCGAACACTAAATTTTAAAAAATAATTTCCAATCACTAATAAATTGCTCATCATCGATTTTTATGATACAAAAATTATAGTTTTTAAAAAACCTTTTATTTAACCAAAATTCCCTAAGATATGTTTACAACAATTGATTATGATTCTTTAAATGAATCTGAAAAAGATGTTTTAAAAAAAATATTCGAAAAAATATTCAAAGAATCTGACCCAGTTGCCCAAAATTCTTTACAAGCAAATGGTGGAAATTTAAATTTAATCGATCATCAAAAATACTCGCCAATAAGAATGGCACTTGAGTATATATTTGAAGAAGCGAATCGCTTAAATTTAGCATATACAAATGAAGGTCAAGCAATTAGTTGTCATAAAAACTTAATAAAACAATTATACCAAGCTTATCACGCTCTTCATTGGTATGTAATAAAAAATGCTGATAGATTTGACACGCATAACAAAATTAGCCAATTATTTAATGCCCTTGGAATAACAAAAGAAGATGGATGTGCTAGATTATTGGCAATGGAGGATCAGAGCTATACTCAATTTGCAATTGATTATGCCACAAAATATCAACTTAATTTAGCACAAATTATTGCATATACAAACAAAGAAAAAGAAGAAAAATTACAGGCAAGAGAGAGTCAATTATTGTTACGTGAAGAGGTTTCGCTACAAAGTTGGGCAGTGCATCAACAAAATTTGCTTTATCTAGAATCAGAAGAAATTAGACTAGGAACTCTTAAAACACAACTTGATGTTTATTACAGACAACTTCAAGCGAAAGAAAACTCTTTGGCAAGAAATAAAATTATAAAAAAAAATAAAGATCAAGAATCACAAACCAACACAGACTCTCAAGAAATATCTACTCAAACTAGTTTAAAAAAAGCTAAAACAACAAAAGAATGTGCAGCTCAAGTTTTAAAAAATAAAATAACTCAAGATAGCTCCAGCCAAACTAGTCCAAGGAAAACTCAAGATCAAATCATCTTAACACAAAACACAGAAAAAAAAAGTCAAGAAACTCAAACTAAAGATAAATTAGAATCAGTTTCACAAGAATTGATGGCGCCAACTGCAATTTGGCTATCAAGTATAACTGTGTCATTAGAAGACCCTGGCGAATTAAAAACATTGAATGATAGCAACAAATTACGACAAAAACAAGATGGTGAAGATATAGAGCCTTATAATGAAGATTTTCAGCAATTTGATGAAAGTGATAAATTAGAAGCGGGAAGCAAAGAAATTCAAGAACAACCTAAAAAGAATAAAAAATCTAAAAAGATAAGCAAAGAATGTGTTAAACAAAGTCATAATTCTAGAGATTTAAATGGTGCAAAAGAAACAAAAAAAGACAAAACAATAGTTCAAGATGATCAAGCAACATCTGCCGCAAAACAAAAAGTAACTCCAGAGGATGATTTTGGATTAGCAGATAATGATAAGGGATTAAAAGCTGTTCGAAGTGGTGATATTTATCAATTAAAAAGGCTAATTGATGAAAAAAATTATAACATATTCATAAAATCCCCTAATACCGGAAATACTTTGCTTCACGAAGCTGTATTAAAAGGACATATTGGCATGGCAATTTTTTTAGTGCGCCATGGAGTAAGGCCAAAATCTAATAATGATGATGGCAATACCGCTCTTCAATGTTTAGATAAGGCTAATTATAATGATAAATTGAGTAAAGAAATTAGATTCTTCTTGGAGCGTTCAGAAAGTAAAAAGCAAGCAATATCAGATAATTTTTATATAAAATATGAACAAAATACTTTGAATGAAGATGCTATATTTTTAATTGAAAATCTATCTGAAAATATTTTTACGCAAGAAAAAATAGAAAAACTACTAAAGATTTTTTTAGATAACGCTAGAAAATCACAAAGCCCTAAACAAGAAAATATCACACGAAAAAATATCGCTATCTGTGTAGCTCTTTCAAATAATCCCAAAATTCTATTAGCATGGCACAATCTAGGAAATAAAATAAATTATCAATATTTAAACCAAGTAACAATACCTCAAACAGTAATTGATCATCAGAATTATGATGAAGAATTCTTGGCATCAATTTTTGAATTAGCTTTTAAAGATGGAGCTCAGCCATTAGTGGAAGAGTTAGATAAGGATTTATCAAAAAACCCATCTTACGCCAATAGTAAAATAAGAGAGAAGGCTAAGATTTTATTTAGCCAAAAATCTTACATCGAATATGTCAAAATTACTTTTGATGAAGAGGTTGCAGATATAGATAAGCTTAAATTTTTGATTAGAAAAAACAAAGAGTTAAATTTTATCAATCATTATCATGAATTATCAAAAAAATTAGATGAAAATCAACAAAAAGAATTAAAAATATTGGCAGTAAAGTATAATTGTCAAAAAATATTAAGTTACTTAATAAAACCATTAGATTTAGATAATAAGCATGAAGCTGAATCAAATAAAGGTGGATCAATAAAAAAAATAAAACTTAAGCAATTAAAATCACACTTTCTCTCAAACCCACTTTCTGAACAAAATATAAAAAATTTAAGACCGCTTGATTACGAGCAAAAATTAATTATTATAAATGATACAATATTGCCATTTGTAGAAAATTCAGATAGCGCTCAAAACAATCAATTACTTTTTTTAATGTTAAGCCATGGAGATGTTGAATGTCTTAAAATTATGTTTGAATTGGGAATAAATCATAATATATACAACAAAGACAGTATAGATATTTTTATAATTTTAGCCGAAAGTGATAATCATCTATTATCATATGAGTCCATAATTTACTTATTAGAACAATTCGATGGCAATCTTGGCAATAAAGATGAAGTAGAATGCATCTTGGATTTAATATCCGAAGGTGAATGTAACCCAGTTTTTCTAAAGGCTTGGCATGATTTTCAACAAAAAAATATCTCGAATGAAGCTTTAGCTCAGGCATCTGAATTTAATAAAGATATGACCATTATTAAAACTTGTCATCTATACAATGAACAAGATTTTGATGATTTCTTATTTGCTGAAGATCATGAAGCTATGAATAATCTAATTAACAATTTAGAAGATAAAAAAAAGATCAAAATATTAATTGAAATAGCAAAATATTTTGAATTTGAAAAGTTCGAAAAATATCTAAATCATATAAATAAATCGCTATTCAAAGAATTATCCTTTAAATTATTTTCTATTTTAGTTTTAAATGAAGAAAATGATAAAAAGGGTGGTAATTCATCAGTTTTTATCAATAGCAAGCCATTATTGGGAACAACAAATATTAAAAAAAATCTTGAATTTTTATTAAAAAATTATCAATCCACTTTTTTTGATAGCGAGATTCTTGTAAATTTTATTAACTATGCTAAAGCATTTTCTAGCCCGCCAAATCTTAGCATAATTTTTGATTTGGCTAGCAAAGAAAGCTTAAACGGAAGCTTCGATGGAAAGTCGCCAATTCATTATGCAGTTGAAAGTGGTAAACCAGAAATTCTTCAAGCTCTTCTTAAGAATGAAAAGATTGATTTAAGTAAAGAAAATCAAGATGGTTATAATGCTCTACATTTAGCGATAATAAATAAACAAAGACAGATGGTCAAAGATTTGGCCAATAAATTCTATGAAATAGCAGAATCTACAGGTAAAGAAGGAGCTTTAAATGAAATTTATGAAAATATCGATAAAATTAAAAATGTTAGTTGGAATCATTATTTAGCAATAATAACTGCTGGCAGTAAAATAGTACAAGAATCAGAAAAAAAGATTGCAAATAAAGTAGATGAAGTACTCCGGATAAATAATGAAAGTAATAAAAATCCAGGATATATTAAAGAGGAGTTGGAAAATTATGAAGAAATTAATAAATTTAGCTTATTAACATATGCAGTTAATCAAGGAATTTTAAAAGATGATCCTGAATTGTTGGCTTTTTTAATCAATAAAATTGATTCTTTACTCAAGAAAAAAGGTAATTATTTAATCAATTTTATTAGATATGATGGATCAACAATGTTACATACAGCAGTAAAAGAAAATCTTAAAAAAAATTTAGACTTTCTATTAACTAAAAAACCTGATTTAAAGATTTGTGATGAAAATGGCTATACAGCATTACATGTAGCAATAAATACAAGAAATTTTGAATTAGCAATCAAATTAATTGAATATGCGACTAAAAATGAAATAGATCTAGAGAAAATTAGGAATTCGCACGGAGTTGGCGTGATCAGCTATTTAGAATTGAAGAATACTCTTCATGGGACACCTAGTTCATTAGGAGCATCCCATCAAAAAAATTTTTATCAGCAAATCTTAGATAAAATTAAAGAATACAAAGAGTTAGTAAAACTAGATGAAAAAAATAACAGCCAACTAAATATTGCCATAATTGAAAACAGAGTGGAAGAAGCATTGGAATTAGCAGAAAAAACCCCTCTAAGGATTCTTAAACAACAAAATTCAGATGGTGATATAACTCTTCATCTTGTAGCAAAGCATCTTATGAAATGTTTTACTGAAAATAAATCAAATAGAGTAGACGAATTATTAAAACTAATTGTAGATAAAACAGATAAAAATTATATTAATTCGCAAAATTCTGATGGAAATACTCCGCTTCATATTGCATTAGAAAATATTTTGCACAAAAAAGAATGCTATCAAAATGAACTAATATCTTTATTTTTGGTTAATGGAGCAAAACTTGATATCAAAAATAATAAAGGCCAAACACCATTTGAAATTGCACTAGAAATTCATCGATCAGAAATAGATGGCAACAAAGGGGATTTAGTAATAGAGTTAATAGAAAACAGCCAAGGAGTTAATAATTTAACAGAATTATTAGAAAAATTTGAATCAGATAATGACTTTACAATTGAAAAAGAATTAAAAGATAAAATTATTTCAATAAATAATAAAAGATTGGAAGTGCTGTCTTTAGTAAGTGGCTCTTCAGCTGATAGCTTTGCAACTCACCCTGTACCAGCTATACCCAATTCTTTACCAACACCATCATCAACGGTCACGAATCAGTCATATTACACTTTGACACATCAAGAACTGATTCAAGAAATGAATAGAGGTGCATGTCAGTAATCAGTATTAAAATTATTTGATCTTGTCACTATATCTTGTCTCTTTTTATCGCTCATATTGCCAAGATTTTTATAGGCGATTGCCATGCGGTGGTTATTTTTAAACTTATCTTGATGTTTAATCAAAAAGTTCCAATAAAGATAATTAAAGGGGCAAGAATTTTCTTGATCATTGGTTTTAACATCAAATTGGCAATTTTTACAAAAATTTGACATACGATTTATATAAGCACCACCTGAGATATAAGGTTTGGTAGCGACAATTCCACCATCGCCGTATTGCGACATACCAATAACATTTGGTGCTTCCACCCATTCAAAAGCATCAACATAAACCGCCAAGTACCACTGATGAATTTGCTTAATATCAACCCCTGTTAATAAAGCAAAATTACCAGTGATCATCAATCTTTGAATATGATGTGAATAGCCATATTTGATAGTTGAATTAATAACATTTTTCAGGCAATTCATATTGGTTTTGCCATCCCAATAAAATTGCGGTAGATTATTTTTGGCTTCTAAGAAATTTTTTTCTAAATAATTAGGCGCAAATCGCCAATAAATACCGCGAATATATTCACGCCAACCTAAAATTTGACGAATAAAACCCTCAACGGCATTGAGAGGGGCTTTGCCTTGATAATAATATTCTTCAGCCTTTTTACAAACTTCTTTGGAATTTAACAGACCAATATTTAAATAAGGCGAAATTATGCTATGAAATAAAAAACTTTCGCCTTCAAGCATAGCATCTTGAAAATCACCAAAATTAGCTAAATTATTTTCTAAAAAATAATCAAAAGCTTTTAGAGCGTCTTTTCTAGTGACTGCATAGGCAAATTCATTAGTTTCACCAAAATAATCGCTAAATTCTTTTTCAACCAAATTAATAACTTCTTGAGTTATATCATCTAACTCGAATTTTATTCTAGAAAAACGAAACAGCTTGTCTGTTTTGTTTTTGGGACCCAGCGACTGCTGGGCGCTGGCAACACATCGTGAATTAGAGTCAAGCATAGCTTGACTCGAAACATATCGCTTAAGAGGAGAGCGATTTTCTTTATCAAAATTCCATTTGCCACCTTCCGGCTTGTTTTCTTTCATCAAAATTTGTGATTTAATTCGCATATTTCGATAAAAATATTCCATCACTAATTCTTTTTTACCTTTTGCCCAATTATTAAATTCAGCATTTGAGCAAAAAAATCTTTCATCTTCAAAAAATCTGATATCAATTTTTTGACGCAAATTTTCTAATTCTTGCAGTAAACGAATTTCTCCGGGTTTGGTTACTAAAATTTGTGAAACATTATGATTTTGGCAATTTCTGATAATTTCAGCAGAAATTGAGTGAGTATTTTTTGGATCATCAAATTTGGTATATAAAACTCGATAGCCCTGCCCTTCCAACTCGCGCGCAAAATGACGCATTGCTGAAAAAATCAGAATAATTTTTTGCTTGTGATGTTTAACATAAGAGCTTTCTGACCTAACTTCAGCCAGCAAAATAAAATCTTTCTCCTTGTCTAAATATTTTAAATTAGACATTTCTAAAGATAGCTGATCCCCAAGAATTAAGGCTAGTTTGGTCATTTTTTTAAGAATAGCTTTAAAAAATAAAGTTACTTTGAAAAGCAAAAAATAAAAGTAAATTTACGAATTCATAAATTAATAGTAAATTCTATCTAAACTTTTATATAGCTAACACCAATTCCCATCTATGTATTTATTATTATCTAAAGATACTTGATGAACTAGCTGATGATCTTGATGCCACTAGATCTGGAGTTGCAGAAGGCACTGACTGCTTATTTTGGCTAGTATTCTGCATTAAGTTACTACGCTGTTCGCTCCCTTTAATATGCATTTTTTCTGGAAAAAACTCTGATTTATCATCTTTTAACTCATTTCTAGCTGCTGCTATGGTAAAATAATCATCTTTTTTACCACTTTCAACAAAATCTTTGTCAAAATATATCGATTCTGGATTGAGAACCGCAGTATTAAAATAATCTACTCCAGCAAATTTACCATTAGTGATTGAGCCAGCTCTTGGAATTTCAGACCCTAATTCTGAAGTGCACTTCTCAAGAAATTTAGCAAAATGGTCAAAGATAGTATTGTTTGACTTTAGTATTTTATCAAACAAGCGATAATGGAACTCTAACATAAACATATCATCTATTTGCTCAAGAGCTTTTTGAAAACTCTCTGAATCCTGTTTTTTAAGAATAGTTTCAATAAGTCTTAAAGTGGCACTTCTTTGTATAAAAAGATTAGAGCTATAATAATCAGAAACATCTTTAGAGTCTTTAAAGTCCTGGGAATATTCTTTAATAAACTCAATAATTTTTTCTCTTTGCAAATCTGTAATATTTGTTTGATATTTATAAATCTTTCTTACTTCATAAAGATTTAGATTATCTTGATCTAGAGACCTTAATTCTCTTGGTTGCCACTCTGTAAAATCCGCCTTAACTTTTGCAAAAGCTTCATCAACCATTACTTTAGCATTATCTTCATCTTCACCTGTTAGCTCTTTGACAACATAAACATATTTAGCTAAATTCAGTATTCCTAATTTATTTCTGGCATCAATGGTCAATTGGCCAACAAGACGTTCTTTTATCTCGTCAATTTTTAGATTTTTAGCCTTTAATTTATCAGTCATATCAAAAATTCCTTTGCCAAGCCAAGAACCGGAACAGACAAATGGAAGATCATTATAATATTGATTAAAATCTTTATAAGATTCAGGTCCAGAAAGAGCCACTGTATGTTTTTGATGTCTTTTAAGACCAGATAAGTCCGCGTAATTTCTTTTTCTGACTAACTCTTCGTAACCCTTATCAATTCCTTCGCAAATTCTATTGCAAACTTGGTTTATTTGCTCGCTACTTGCCTTTCTAGCAAAAATTATACTGTTGGCATTTTGATTGACCATAAAATCTGAATCTTTTTTGAATAAATCATCAAAAAAACTCTCTTCATTATCATCTAGCTTAAGATTTTTGATTTCTTCTTTTAAAAAATTCACCCTCTTGTCGTGACCAACTAGTCTAGATAATCTTCCATGAATCTTAAGAATATCATCTGTATCTTCATACAACCCGCCAAATCTTTTGATAATTAAGGCGCGAGCAAAATCTGATCTTCGGCCATAATCAGGAAATAACTCTTCTGGCTCAGGAAAAATATATGGTAAAAAATCATATTCTTTACCTTCTTTAGTTATGTGCCTAAAAAAATTAGCCCCAAATTCTGGAAGCTTTTCAGCATCTTTAAGATTTTTTAGATTGATTATTTCATAACCATTTTCTGTAGCGAATGCTTTTTCTTCTTCATTGGCATCGTGGTCAGTCCAGATAATTTTTTTAAATTTGTGATCTGGTGAAGCTAAATCAATTTCTAGCGAAGCTTCAATTAGATTTTGCTTGACTTCTTGCCTAGTTAAAAATGAATCTCCAAACCAAATTTTGTGAAGAATATAAGGAGAAGCCCCTTCTTTTGAAATTTCTGATAAAAAATCTTTTTGTGGCATAATTAAACTTTTTTTGAGTTAACAATGCCTCACATTGTAACATTTTTTAAAATTTATACAACTTCTAAATTTTTCACTTCGCCAATTGCTGCAAAACTTTGTTTAGAATTATTAAAGATTTTTTGCGCCAAATTTGAAATATCAGAATTTGAATATTGATTAACTTTTTGCATAATTTGCTTATCATCAATCAATTTATCAAAAGCCAAAATATCGCCACCTAATTTTTGCATTCTTGAGCTAGTGCTTTCTTTGGCCATTAGCAAGCTTGCTTCAAATTGATTTCTAACTCTGGCCAACTCTTGATCAGTTATATTTTTACAAATTTTTTCAATTTCAATTTTAGTAGCTTTGAGTAGTTTTTTAACTTTATTAGGTGAAGTGCCAGCAAAAATCGAGAAAACTCCGCAGTCATCATGTGAGTAATTAAAAGCATAAATTGAATAAGCTAAACCAAGCTCTTCACGCACATGCTGAAATAATCTTGATGACATGCCACCACCCAAAATCATCGCCAAAATTTGCCCAGCATAAAAATTATCATCATGATAAGATAAGCCTTTAAAACCAAGAACTAAATTGACTTGCTCGAGCTTTTTTTGTTTTAAAAATTGACCACCTTGATAATCACCTTTTTCAACTTGATCTAGTTTTTTATCGCCCAAATTGGTAAAATATTTTTCACACCATTTTACTAAATCTTGATGTTTGATGTTGCCAGCTGCTGAAACGCAGATATTTTCATAATTATATTGCTTACCAATATAGTTTAAAAAATCTTGGCGTTTGAATTTTTTGATATTTTTAACTGGCCCCAAAATTGAGCGACCCAAAGCTTGATTTGGAAAAGCTGTTTGATGAAAATAATCAAAAACAATATCATCTGGCGTGTCATTAGTCATGGCAATTTCTTGCAAAATTACTCCCCTCTCTTTTTCAAGCTCAACTTCATCAAAAGTAGAATTTTGCAAAATATCAGATAAAAACTCAGTAGCAAATTCAGTATGTTTTTTAAGAACTTTGGCGTAAAAAACCGTTTTTTCTTTGGAGGTGTAGGCGTTAATTCGACCACCAATTCCTTCAAATTCTTCAGCAATTTGCTTGGCTGATCTTTTTTTAGTGCCTTTAAAAGCCATATGCTCCAAAAAATGCGAAATGCCATTTATTTCTGGCGTTTCGTTGCGACTTCCTGTATTGACAAAAACACCAATTGATACAGTTTCAACATCTGTCATTTCGTCAGTTGCAACCCTGAGGCCATTTTTAAGCTTAGTAATTTGAATGGTCATAAAATTTATGTTTAAATTTGATTTATGGGCGCTAGTTTTAAATTATCTTTTTAAAAATTATACTTTTTTAATGTCTAATCCACCAATTCTTTCAATTCGTAGTGCCGAAATTTCTTTTGCTAAAAAGGTGCTGTTTGAAAATCTTAGTTTCAACATTTTTAATGGCGATAGAATTTGTTTAATTGGCAAAAATGGTGTTGGCAAAACCAGTCTAATGAAAGCAATTACTCAAGAAATTGATCTTGATACTGGTGAAAGATGGGTAGCTCCCAACTTACAAATTGGCTATTTATCACAAAATGAGTTTGCTTTTGATCAAAATCACTCAATTGCCGATTTTATAGCCAGCCAAGTTAAAATTGATGATGAAAAATCATATCTAATTGATATAATTTGTGATAATTTAGGGCTCAATAAAGATGATTTGATTAAAAATTTATCGGGTGGTCAAAAAAGAAGAGCTAATTTAGCCAAAGCTTTGGTTTTTGAGCCTGATATTTTGCTACTTGACGAGCCAACTAACCATCTTGACTTAGAAACAATTCAATGGCTAGAAGATTATCTTAAAAATTATCGTGGAGCTTTATTAGTAATTTCGCATGATCGAAAATTCCTTGAAAAAGTTACCAACAAAGTTTTTTGGCTAAGATCTGGCAAGATTAATATCAATAATTATGGCTATAAAAATTTTGAAGAATGGTCTGGCGCCATCATTGATCACGAACAAAGAGAATTTAACAATCTGCAAAAAAAATATGAGCTTGAAAAACAATGGCTACAAACTGGCGTCACTGCCAGACGCAAGAGAAACATTGGAAGACTTCATTATTTAAAAGAACTTCAGCAAAAAATTGTTCAACAACATCATCTAATTCGCCAAAATCAAAACAAAATTAATATAAATTCAGCCAAAATTGAAAATGATGCCCCGCAAATAATTGTTGCTCTTAACAATGTTAACAAGGCTTACGAAGATAAAAAAATTATCGATAATTTTTCGATAAAAATTTTACGCGGTGAAAAAATCGGCATTATCGGCAAAAATGGCAGCGGTAAATCAACTTTGCTCAACCTAATCACTACAAAAATCGAGCCAACTTCTGGCAATGTTAAACAGGCTTTTGATATCGATATTTCTTACTTTGATCAAAGTCGTAGCATTATTGATGATCAAGTAACTTTGCATGATGTAATTTGTGATAATGGCTCTGATTATGTCACCTTAGCCAATGGCAAAACGCGCCATGTTTGTGGCTATCTTAAAGATTTTTTATTTGATCCAAAAGAGTTAAAAACTAAGGCAAAAACTTTGTCGGGAGGTCAGCAAAATCGTCTACTTTTAGCCAAAACTTTGGCCAATCCCGGTAATTTTTTAATTTTAGACGAGCCGACTAATGATCTTGATATGGAAAGCTTGGATATGTTGCAAGAATATCTGTTAAATTATCAAGGAACCTTGCTAATTGTTAGTCACGATCGTGATTTCTTGGACAACATAGCGACTTCTATTTTGTCATTTAAGGAAGATGGTTCAATTTTTCAAAATTATGGCAATTATTCAGATTATGAAAATTTCTTTAATCAAAATAAGCAGGAATTAACGTTAAATAAAATTGAAGAAAAACAAATAAGAGATCTAGAAAAAATAGCCAAAAATACTCAAAAAATAAGCAATAAAGAAAAATTTGAGTTAGAAAAATTACCAAAACAAATTGAAGAAACGGAAGAAAAAATTCTTAAATTAAACGAAGAATTAGCCAAAAACCCTACAAATTCAGCCGAAATTGCCCAAGAATTAGGAATTTTGAGTAAAAAGCTTAATGAATTAGAGGATAGATGGATTTTCTTAGAAGAGTTGAGTTAGGTTTTATATTTTTTCGCATTTAGCCTTTGGCAAAATGCTAATTTTTTTACTCCGGATTACCGGCGACGCCTAGTCACACCGATTTGATGATTTAAACAATCGTTTAGGATTGTTTAAATTGATCAAATCTATGCCAAAAAGTTTACAACTTTATTGGGGGAATTTATCATTTAGATCGAGTATGTTAGAAGAGTATTTTGAGGCGAAAAAGAGGCTTTATCCGCAGTCGGTTAAGGGCAGATTTCGCAAATTAAAGTGGTATTTAAATACAATTTTTTTAGCAATTTATTTATTTACACCTTTTTTGCGCTTTGACAGATCTGGCGTTGCTCCAGATCAGGCAGTATTAATTGATCTTCCAAATAGTCGTGCTTATTTCTTTTTTATCGAAATTTGGCCACAAGAAGTATATTTTTTGATGGGAATTTTGCTGTTAGCGGCTGTGATTTTATTTTTTGTGACTTCACTTTTTGGTCGAATTTGGTGTGGTTACGCCTGTTTTCAAACGGTTTGGACTGATATTTTTATTGATATTGAAAAAATTTTTCAAGGAGATCGCAATCAGCGCATTATTTTAGACCGCAAAAATAATTTTGAGAAATTTTACAAAAAATTCTTAACTCACTTGAGTTGGATTTTAGTTTCTTTAATTACTGGCTTTGGCTTTGTTTGTTATTTTAATGACGCTTATCAACTAACTAAATCAATCAGTAATTTTGAAATAGGCTTAACGCAAATTGGCTGGATTTGCGGTATTGCTTTTATGACTTATATCATGGCTGGCTTTGCTCGCGAACATGTCTGCACTTTTATGTGCCCTTATGCACGCTTTCAATCTGCGATGTTTGATAAAAATACTCTAATCATTTCCTATGATCAAAAACGCGGCGAACCACGACAAAAAGCACCAAAAGATGGCGATTTCTCAAACCGTGGTCATTGCATAGATTGTCATCAATGTGTGGTGGTTTGCCCAGTTGGTATTGATATTCGTGATGGCTTGCAAATGCAATGCATTGCCTGTGGACTTTGTATTGATGCTTGTGATAATGTGATGAAAAAATTCGATTTGCCAAAAGGCCTAATTCGCTATGACACCATGGCCAATCTAGAAAAACCAAGCCCTAAGAATAAATTTAAATTACTACGCCCTCGCACCTTTTTTTACACAGCAATTATTTTGATTGCCTGCACCGTAATGCTTAAATCTTTAGTTTTTAAAACAGCAATTGAGGTTAATATGATTGCTAATCGTAATCCGATTTTTGTTAAAATGTCTGATGGTTCAATTCGTAACGGCTATAATTTGAGAATTGTTAACAAAACTCTAAAAGATAAATATTTTAGCCTTAAACCAGACAAATTTGATCGAAAAATAATCCAAATCCAAAATGATGATATTAACAACTTAGAAGTGAAGGCGCAAAAAGTTGCTAGCTTTATGATATATCTTAAATTAAGTCCTGATTTTTTAGCAAAAATTAATGAGGATCGAATTCTTATAGATCTTGATTTGATTGATAAAGAAAGTGATGAAATTCAAAAAATTTCTGCTGTTTTTATAAAAGAATAATATTTAATTAGGCAAGATTCCAAATAACTTTTTAAAATAATAAATTAATGAAAATTCTTGTTACTGGTGCTTTAGGTCAAATAGGATCTGAACTTACTCTTGCTCTTAAAAATATTTATGGCGATGAAAATGTGGTTGCTTCTGATATAATTGATGCTTCTAAAGTTGATGTTAAGCCATATGAAAATCTTGATGTCTTACAAAAAGATAATTTAGAGCAAATCGTTAAAAAACATAATATTACCGTCATATATCACTTGGCTGCAATCCTTTCAGCTAATGGTGAAAAAAGTCATAATTTATGCTGGAATGTCAATATGGCAGGACTTCACAATGTTTTAGAAGTTGCTAGAACCAACAAACTAAAACAAGTTATTTGTCCAAGCTCAATTGCAGTTTTTGGCCCAGAAACACCAAGAGATAACACTCCACAACAGACTATTCTTTTACCAAAAACCATGTATGGTTTAACTAAGGTTGCTGGCGAGTTGCTTTGCGAATATTATGTTAATAAATTTGGTCTTGATGTTCGTGGCCTTCGCTATCCAGGACTTATCAGTCACAAAACTTTACCGGGTGGCGGTACAACTGATTATGCGGTCGAAATTTTCTATGAAGCCATTAAAAATAAACATTATAATTGCTTTTTAAGTGCTGACACCGTTTTACCGATGATGTATATTGATGATGCAATTCGTGGCACAATTGAACTAGCGCAAACTGACTTTTCTAAACTTAAAAATCACGCTGATTTTAACTTTGCTGGCATCAGCTTTTCTTGCGCCGAGTTAGCCAAGGAAATAAAAAAACATATTCCAGAATTTAGCATTGAATATAATCCGGATTTTCGTCAACAAATTGCCAATTCTTGGCCAAAATCAATTGATGATAGCTCATCAAGATCTCAATGGGGTTGGAAAGCAGAATATGATCTAGCTAAAATGACTGAAACAATG
Organism: Alphaproteobacteria bacterium; assembly: GCA_030835905.1. Taxonomy (GTDB): domain Bacteria; phylum Pseudomonadota; class Alphaproteobacteria; order Rickettsiales; family UBA1997; genus UBA1997. Next base: position 32,777 of record JAURQX010000040.1, on the reverse strand, counting down.
ATCATTAATTTAAGAAAAAAGCTTGAAAACTCAGTTTTAAAGAAAATTGGTTAATCTAAATTATTTTTTCTAAATTTTTGTAATCAAAAGCGTTACCGTAGATAAATCTTGGATCATTTTTGATTAAACTTGTATCCATAAAATCTTTACTGACTTCTAAAATTGCTGATAAGGCTTGAAAACAATTAGCATTGGCACTTGGGATGCGATATTCAATTCTTTTATTTTTTTCATAGCCTTGAGCAATTCTAATGGCGCATGTTCGATTATTGATACCGTAGCTTAAATTAGTAGGCGCCACATATTTGCCTTTTTTGAAAAGATTTAGATTTAACTCGGCATCAAATCTTTTTAGATCATCTTGATTAGAAATTAAGGAAGGTAAAATTTGCCTTGTTTTATCTAACAAATTTTGGCAAAATTTATGCAAAATTTCATCATTATCTAAGAGATTAGTGCCAAAATTATCATGTAAAGAAATATTAAATTGCAGAGCATTGCCACAATCATTTTCTATAGGTTGCGCCACAAATGATGCTATTAAATCACGCTCATTAGCTAAATTGGCAATTTTGATTTTGATATCTTCAATAGACTTACTAAGCAAAACTAAATCATCACTAAATTTAGTTCTGACTTCAAGCTGAGAAACCCCCTGCTCTCTAATAATATCAAGAATTATATTATTTTTTTGGCTATTTTGAAATTTGGTAAAATCAGCTATAAAATACTCAATCTCATTAATATTTGCCGGCTGATTATTTTTTTTAAATAAAAAAAACTCTAGCTCACAACCAATTTTTAGTAAAAATGAGCTAGAGTTATAAAAATTTGATTGAGCTTCTAAAAGATCTAATTTTTTATGACAAATTGCCATCAAGCCATTGTTTTAAAGCAGATTTTGGCAAAGCACCAACCTTGGTATCAATCACTTCTCCATCTTTAAATAAAATTAAAGTTGGAACACCACGAACCATGTATTTTGAAGGAGTTTCTGGATTATCATCAATATTAACTTTAAATACCTCAATTTGATCAGACATCTCTTGTGATAGCTGATCAACAACCGGTCCTAATTGTCGACATGGACCACACCAAGGCGCCCAAAAATCAACCAAAACTGGCTTTTTGGCCTGCAAAACGTCATTTGAAAAATTGTTATCGGTAGTTTCTTTAGTCATTTTTAAGTAAAATTAAGTTATTTTAAAAAATTCACAAATATTAGCATTAGCTAGATGGATTTTGTTATAATATGACTTTGAAAAATAAATATTAAAATTCAATTTACGAGAATAAATAGCCACTTGTTAACAAAGGTTTTATAGTTTAACATAAATAACCTTTATTAGCAGTACCTAACTATTTTAGCATAAATCTTTTGTTTATTACAAATTCTTAAATGTTAAGTTCAAGCCATAAGTTTTAACTGGCTTATTAAAGTTTTCAGGGTTGCTTTCAATTGCATAAAATCCAAACTCAGTACAACATCCATTGCGGTAGACGTCTATTCTTTTTGATAGAATTTTGCCAGTCCTTAAATCTCTATTTCCATTGGCTGAAATTTTCCATCTGTTTAATAGCTTGATGGACGATGATAAATTTATCTGCTCTCTTTTAGTATCGTTTTGTAAAGTTCTTCTAATAAGAGTATAGTTTGTTCCAAAGCTAAATCGATCGTAATTGGCGGTTAAGTTAATCTCATTAATATCATTGCGATAATTATTTTCGTTTAGTTGAAATGTGTAGGATAGCGAAAAATTTCTTTTAAATTTATACATAGCCTTACCAACAAAGTTTGATTTATTGCTTTGGCTATATCCTTTGATTGCAACATCTTGAGTTTCATTATTTACTCTATAACTCTGTCCTAAGCCAACAAAAAATTCGCCAATATTATTAAATAAAGAGGATTTAACACCATAACCAAATCTTTCATCCGCTTCATTGCGATCATATCCAGATAAATAATCATCACTAAAAATATTACTAAAAGTTAACTCTGAATCTTGAGAATCTTCATTAGCAATTTTATTATAACTTAAGACTGACTTAGTTGAAACAAAGCTTGCCATAGGCTCAATTAAAATAGTGCTTTCCTGATTTTTTTTAATTAATGGTAACGACCAATCTAAAACAAATTTAGGCCTTTGATTTATTTGCGTTTTTTTATAATCAACATGATTTTCGTTATATTTATAATTTTGATCAAACCAATAAAAGTCATTTTGTAATAAAAATTTAGCATTTATTAAATTACCATAAACATTAAAAGGTAATAATATTTCAGGAATAAAAGTCATACGGTGATATTGCAATCCACTCTCTCTATTTATTGCTGTAATATTGCTTTTTAGAGAAATTTGTTCACTGAATAGTAAGGATCTAAATGTTGTTTCATGATCAATTTGCGGCAAAACAAATTGTTGTTGTTTTTGATCTTGATAATTTTCTAATTCTTGAAATCGAGAAGCTTTAATTGCAAAATAGTCACGATCTTTAATATAATCGAAGTTAGCCTGAGTTAAAGAGTAGTTAAGATAATCATTTTGGTAATCTCTAAGATAACTTGAATCTGACAGAGTGTTAGCTGAATAATCAAAACCAAAATTTTCGTTAAAATCAAAGTCGCCCTTACCTTGAAATAACCATCTGATGTTATTGCTACTTCTGTTAACAATTGTAGCATCATTTTCTTCAGAATTAATTTTATTATTAGCGAATTCGAGTGATAGATCGTACTGACCATATGAAGTTAAGTGACGAAAATTATTGGTGATTAGATACTTCTCTCCATCTAGACCGATTTTAGGAGTAATTAACAAATCTTTATTTGGAGCAATATTGGCATAAAAGGGTAACCTTACCCCAATGCCAAATTGGTTATTTCGATCATAGCTTGGAAATAAAAATCCCGTTTCTTTCTTATCGGATGAAAGAGGTGCACTAAAATATGGCGTGTAGAAAACTGGAACATCGTATATTTCAAAAAAACCGTGGGTAGTTTTGATTGACTGGCTTTCTTTATCTATTTTTGTTTTTTTTGATCTAATTGCTGCAAAATTTTTTTTCTTTCCTATATTGTCTGAATTGTTAGCAATTTCATCATTTGGACAAAATGAATAAATTGGATTATAAAAAATAGTTGATATCGGATTCTTCTTTTCAACCTTGCTTGCTTTAATATAAGAACCATCATTAAATATCATTTCAGCATTTTTAAAATAGCCACTTGTAAAATCATCTTTGACCTCTGCCTCACTTGAATTAAGGCGACCAACTTCAAGGTTGTTAGCAACAATATTGCCTTTAATTTCAATTTTTTTATTTTTTTTATCATACGCAACTTCATCAGCAGTAATCTTGCTTAAACCTTTACTTATTTCAACATCTCCAGTCGCTCTTAAGATCATGTTTTTTTGATCGCCATCGACCTGATTTGCTTTTATAATTGTTGAAGATTTGTCATTTTGAATATTTTTAAAGGAGTTTTTAGCATAAGCCTTTACAAATATTAAAAAAAAGATCAAGCAGCTAATAACAAATCTAATTTGACAGGACCTAAACACTGAAAATTACTTAATAAGAAAACATTAATAATACTATAAGCTTAATATATTATACTTATAAATCTCTTGAACCAAATTTGTAATAAGAATTTTTGAAGATCACTGCAAATTAACCAATAGCTCAATAGACTTCTTGCATAACCATAAAATTTTGAGGAATTTGTAGGCATTAAAAATTTTTGGAATTTTAGCGTACTTTGATGTACGTGAGTTTCAAAAATTTTTAATAACGAAAAAATTACCAAAATTTGGCAGTTATGCAAGAAGTCTAATAAAAATTATTAACTTGCGCACAAACTAGTTGCGCTTGTGACAAGAAATATTTCTTAACAAAGCAATCTAAAAAAGCTATATTACTAACTGCTAATTTGGATTTGAAAAATTGTTTTGTTAAGGAATATAGATAAGTCAGTTAAGATTTAGAAATTTTATATGAGAAAATTTTGAGATAGAAATTTAAGTTAAAACCGCAGTAGTATTGGATATACTTCAAGGTTTTAAATTAAATTTATAGCCAAAATTTGCCTTATAAAAGTCTGAATCTTAATTGACTTATCTATATGTTAATTTCAAAAGGCAACTAGCTTACGTATGAGCTAATATCTACAATTTTAAAAAAAAGTTACAAATTAAAATTTCAAATTTTAAAAAACATATTAACTCGTGCATAAACTGTTATAACTTATAATATTTTTACACGAGTTAATAAAAAGTATAATTTTATCAACTAAATCAAGATAGCTATGCTAAATAAGAAGAATTTTCATGCAAAAAGTCTTTTGACTACTACTGCATTGATTGGATCAATTTTAATTTCCTCAACTTCATACTCTATAGCCAACGATTTAGCTAAAGATTTCAAAATAAAATTTACAACTGAAAATATCAAAAAATATAGTGCTAATGCTAGGCCAAACAATTTTTGGTGGCCTACTCAACTTGATTTATCATCCCTTAGAGATCATGACAAAAAATCAAATCCATATGGATCTGACTTTGATTACGCAGCAGAATTTAGTAAACTAGATTTGAATGAAGTTAAAAAAGATATAAATAAAGTCTTAACTGACTCGCAAGACTGGTGGCCAGCAGATTTTGGAAATTATGGCCCATTTTTTATTCGTTTAGCATGGCATAGTGCAGGAACTTATAGAACACTTGATGGTCGTGGTGGTGGAGATGGTGGTCAAATGCGTTTTGACCCGTTAAATAGCTGGCCAGATAATGGCAATCTTGACAAAGCGCGTCGTTTATTATGGCCAATTAAACAAAAATATGGTCGTAGTTTATCTTGGGCAGATCTAATGATTTTATCTGGTAATGTTGCTCTAGAAAATATGGGATTTGAAACATATGGATTTGCTGGCGGCAGAGCTGATGATTGGGAGCCAGATCTAGTCTATTGGGGTCCTGAAGTTGAAATGTTAGCTAGTGATCGAAAAGAAAAAGATGGTAAGTTACAAAGGCCTCTTGGGGCTACTCACATGGGATTAATTTACGTTAATCCAGAAGGTCCGATGGGCAAACCCGATCCAGTTGGTTCTGCCAAAAATATCAGAACTGCCTTTGGTCGAATGGCAATGAATGATGAAGAAACAGTTGCTTTGATTGCCGGTGGACACACATTTGGGAAAATGCACGGCGCTCAAAAAGCTGAGTGCGTCGGCAAAGAACCAGCTGCATCACCAATCTCAGCTCAAGGTTTAGGCTGGAAAAATAAATGTGGCAAAGGACATTCTGAAGATACTGTTACTAGTGGCCTTGAAGGCGCTTGGACACAAGCCCCAACTCAATGGTCAACTCTTTATCTAGAAAATCTTCTTAAGCTAGATTGGCAACAAACCAAAAGTCCTGCTGGTGCAATTATTTGGGTTCCAAGCGATGAATCCTTACATAAAACTGTACCAGATGCTCATGTTAAAGGAAAATTCAACCCACCAGTAATGACAACTGCTGACTTGGCGTTAAAATTTGATCCAGAATATAAAAAAATTGCCGAAAAGTTTTTAGCCAATCCTAAGGAATATCAAAAAGCTTTTGCTAAAGCTTGGTTTAAATTAACTCACCGTGACATGGGTCCTGTTAGTCGTTATGCTGGAAATGCTTTTCCAAAAGAAGATTTGATATGGCAAGATCCGATTTCTAAAGCTGATTATTCTTTGGCAAGCAATAATGATATAAAGAATCTAAAAGCTAAAATTCTTGAGTCTGGACTAACTATTAATGATTTAGTTAGTACAGCATGGGCCTCAGCCTCAACCTACAGAGATTCTGATATGAGAGGCGGAGCAAATGGTGCAAGAATCCAACTTCTACCTCAAAAAAATTGGGAAATTAACAATCCTCAACAATTAGCTAAAGTATTAGTTACTTTAAAAAGCATTCAAAAAGATTTTAATGAATCCTTTTTTAATCGCTTAATCAATAAGCAAGTTTCTATTGCAGATTTGATTATTATTGGAGGATCTGCAGCGATTGAAAAGGCAGCGCAAAATGCTGGTTTTGATATTATCGTCCCATTTGAAGCTGGTCGAGCTGATGCTACTCAAGAGCAAACTGATGTTGAATCTTTTGCTTTGCTAGAGCCAAAAGCTGATGCATTTAGAAACTATTATAATAAAGATCAAAATTACCGACCAGCTTTAGAAATGCTGGTTGATAAGGCAGATCAATTAAAATTAAGTGTTCCTGAAATGACAGTTTTAATTGGCGGTATGAGAACCTTAGGAGCAAATAGCAACAACAATCATGGCATATTTACCAATAAAACTGAAAATTTAGAAAATGATTTTTTTGTTAACCTATTGGATAGGTCTATTATTTGGCGCCAAGTTGAAGGTCAAGATTTTTATCAAGGATTTGATCGAAACAGCAATCAGCTAAAATTTAGCGCTACTGATGTTGATCTAATTTTTGGTTCCCACCCAGAACTTAGAGCAATAGCTGAAGTATACGCAATGAATGATTCAAAAGAAAAATTTGTTAAAGATTTTGTTAATGCTTGGGTTAAAGTTATGAGATTAGACCGTTTTGATCTCAAAAATTAAACTACTGACCCCTCAAAGTTGCTAAATTTGTTAATTTGAGGGGTCTTTTAAATAAATTATAATTAATTGAAAACACTTCTCAAATTTTTGTTCTTGGTTTTTTTTGTTTCAAACTTTGCATTTAGTAAAGATTTTGAGGTTAAAATGCTAAATCAACTAGATGGTAAATCGATGATTTTTGAGCCATCATTTTTAAAAATTAATGTTGGTGATAAAGTAACATTTATACCTGAGCAATTAGGACACAACAGCGCTTCGTTACTTATTCCCAAAAATTCTAAGCCATGGAAAAGCCAAACTAATCAGAGATTTAGCCTAGATTTTAATCAACAAGGAATTTACATCTATGAATGCTCAATCCATGGAGTGATGGCAATGATTGGAATCATTCAAGTCGGCGAAGCCAAAAATTTAGAAGAAGCTAAAGATTTCTTGAATAAGCATCGCAATAAAGTTATTATGAATAAAAATAGGATTGATGATTATTTAAAAAAATTAGCTACTAATTAGCTGACAATTGTCAACAGATGTTATTTTGAGATCATATATTTGGCCATTGATTAACTTTTTGGAACCAACAAATTTAACATCTAGAAAATTATCAGACTTACCATAATTATCTTTTTCTATAATTACTGATAAAATCTTGCCAATTTGCTTGGCAAGATATTGTTTTAGTTGCAAATTCCCAGCCTCTCTTAATTTTTTGGCGCGATGCTTAATAATTTTTTTATCAATTTGTGGCATTTTAGAAGCTGGCGTTCCTTGTCTTGAAGAGTAAGGAAAAATATGGGTAAAAATTAAATCTGCTTCTTTTATTAAATTAATTGAATTTTGCAAAGCTTCTTCGCTTTCGGTAGGAAAACCCGCGATTATATCAGCACCAAAAGTAATCTCTGGACGAATTTTTCTAGCTTTTTGACAAAATTCAATAACTTGCGCTCTTGTATGACGCCTTTTCATGCGTTTTAAAATTAAATCATCACCCGATTGCACACTTAAGTGCAAATAAGGCATTAATCTTGGTTCATTTGCTAGTATATCGAAAAACTCTTGATCAATTTCCGCCACATCAATTGAAGAAAGTCTTAGTCTTGATAATTCTGGCACTATATTCAAAAGCCGTCGAATCATTTGCGACAAAGTAATTGGTACTGCTAAATCTTTGCCATAATCAGAGATATCAACTCCTGTCAACACAATTTCTTGATGACCATTTTTGACTAATTCTTTAACATTTTTAACAATTTCACCCAAAGGCACTGATCTGCTATTGCCACGACCAAAAGGAATTATACAAAAAGTACAGCGATGATTACAGCCATTTTGAATTTCCAAAAAAGCTCGCGTGCGATTTTCAAAATAAGAAACCAACTGCGGTGCAGTGTCTTCAACCGACATAATATCGTTAACCTTAATTTTGACTAACTCATTTTCTTGCAAAAACTCAGCATTTGACTTTCTTTCGTTCAAAAATAGCTGATCTTTGTGAAAAATTTCGCTATTTTGCTTATTTTTAGGTGAATTTTTGATTTGTTTTGAGTACTTTCTATCCAAAGCAAATTGATAATTTTTAGCTTCTAATTTTTCTTGATTACCTAAAATCAAGTCAATTTCAACCATTTTGGCGTATTTTTCTGGATTAATTTGCGCTGCACAACCAGTGACTACAATTTTTGCTTGCGGATTTTCCTTTTTATATTTACGGATTTTTTGTCTTAATTGCCTCTCAGCCTCTGCTGTAACAGCGCATGAATTAAAAACAACTAGGTTTTTTTGATTAGATTCTTTGACCGCATTTTTAATGATTTCTGATTCAAAGCTATTTAAGCGACAACCAAATGTAATAACTTCAAAAGTTGAATCACCCTCTTCTTGAATCATCTCTTAGAATAACATGATTTACCACCCTTTCAACTCCGATGACATGAGAAATTTTTTGCAAGACTTCATTTATTTCAACTTGATCCTGTGCTATGCCAAGTAAATATACCGTTCTACCAACTGTAGTAATTTTGTAGTTTTTGGCTTCGATATTTTTAGATAATAATAGTCTTGATTCAATCTTAAGAGTTAAACCATAATCAACTAGACTTTTAGGAAAGTCTTTAGGTCTTAATTTTGGATCTTGGGCAATCTGAATTTCGTCAATTACTTCTTTAACGCTCTTTACTTCCCAAGCAATATCAATTGCTTTTCTAGCTTTTTGTGGGTCTCTAACAATTCCAGTTAACAAAACTCTACCCTCATTAACAGTTATATCTACTGAATTACCAGGATTTTTTAAGCCATTAGCAATAAATTTTGAGCCCATAACACTAGCAATTTTAGCATCTCTAGCAGTTGAAGTTATGCCTTTTTCTCGAGATGCAAGATATGCAGTGGTTAATGATCCGCCAATTATTGTCTCAACACATGAAGTTAAAAAAAACGACATCAAAATTGTTAAAATAATATTTCGAAACTTCATAAGATGTGGAGTAGTTTTATTATTTGTTAAAACAATATAATTTTTTTAGGAAAATTAGCATGATATAAAATTTATTGATAACGATAAATTCATCATTGAATATTGCAAATTATTTTTAACTTGCTAGGTTTTTATGTCTTATAACTTATAAGCGGGTGTAGCTCAGTGGTAGAGCGTTACCTTGCCAAGGTAAAAGTCGTGAGTTCGAACCTCATCACCCGCTCCATTTTCTTAAATTTCACGAAGTGAAATTTAATTAGTCTTCCTTTTATTTTTTAGGGTCGTTCCCCACAAAATAAATTGCGCTTTTCATCAATTAAAAAATATCACTAATGAAGATGCGGTAATTAAGGTTATGGTTAAGTTGTCATCAACTTTAATTTTTTTAGCAAAAAGCTCAGCAATTGTTACTAAAAAAGCAATAATTATGATTGCTAAAAAATTTTGTGAAAAATTATAAAAATAAGAAATCACTAAAATTGCTGATATAAAAAAAGCCAAACTACCCTCAATTGACTTATCCAATAATTTATGCTTGCCGAATTTTTTGCCAATTATAGCTGCTGCGCTGTAAGAAATAAGAGTAACGCTTAGCGAAGCCATGGCAATAATTTTAGAGAATAACGTCACCACAATCAAACATGATAAAAGCATAAAAAATGCCCCTGAAAAGGAACCTTTTTGCTCATGAACGCGCAGAATTTTACCAAAAAATTGCTGATATATTTTTGCCAGAACTTTATATTTTTTTCGTAAAATTTAAGTCAAAAAAACTATTTTGGTCAAAACTAAAAAAGAAAAACTGCTTGGCCCTTACTAAGCAAATAAATTGCCAAAACCATCCATAGCGAGCTTAAGTGAAATATTTTGCGATAAATTTCTGTACATAAATTATTTTTTTGAGTCATTACTTAAAAAATAAATTCTTAATTATTTTCCTCTTTAGCAGTTAAAAATTCTGGAAAGTTAATAATTATGAAGCCTTTTTTGATATTTACTTCAGGAAAAAATTCATCTTTAAATGTAAAGTTTTCAATCTTTTTAAGATTTCTTTCCTGACAAATTTTATCATCAAACTCAACTTCAATTAAACTTCCAGCGCCAAAATCTAAAACATTTTTAATTTGTCCCAAATCATTTTGTTGATTATCAAGAACTTTAAGACCAATCAAGTCAACATAGTAAAACTCATTTTCTTCAGTTTCAGCAAAATCATCGCGGTTGGTAAAAATCTCGGTACCTATCAATTTTTCAGCCAAATTGCGATCCGAAATATCATTAATTTTAGCAATTAAAATTTCATTTTGATTGCCAGCCTTCTTTTTGGTTGAAGTTATTTTAAGAGAAATTGGCTGATTATTTTTATCAAAAAGTGGATAATTAGCAATTTCTTGCGAATCTTGACAATAGCTTAATATTTTAACCTGCCCTTTTATACCAAAAACACTAGTAATTTTACCAATTAAAACCTTCATTAGCTTTTTAAATCTTTTGCTATTTTATCAATTATAGCATTAACAAAAGTAACTTTTTTACTATCAAAAAAACTGGCTGCAATTGAAACATATTCATCAAGCACCACTTTAGCTGGAACATTTTTAACATAATTTAACTCAAAAATAGCACATCTCAAAATTTGTAAAATCGGTTCTTCAAGTGCCTTTAAAGACCAACCAGCTTTTAAATTATTAATAATTTTCTCATCAAGATTGGTCTCAACCATAGAAACTCCACTCAATAAGTTTTCTAAGAATTTTTCATCTATTTTGTTTTTATAGGAAGATATATCATCACCGCAATCCAAAACATAATTTTCGATTACATCATTTTTTATTTTATCAAGATTTTGATTTGAAGAATTAAAATCTTTTTGATATAAAATTTGTACCGCCATTAATCTTGCTAAACTTCTTTTAAGTAATGCAGGATTTTGCTTGTTTTTGTAAGATTTTTCTTTATCCATTAGGTTTTTTAATTACTAAAGAGTTAAAATGAATAATTTAGCCTATCAGAACCATAATAATCAACAACAGTTATTTGTTGAAAATTTAGCAATTAATGAAATTGCCAAAAAAGTTGGTACACCTTTTTATGTTTACAGCAAAAAATCTTTATTTTCAAATTTTTCAACTTTTGAACAAGCTTTTAAAAAGCATAATATTTCAAATTATAAAATTTGTTATGCCATTAAAGCCAATTGCAATATTCATCTAGTCAAAATTTTAGCTGGTTTAGGTAGCGGAATTGACGCAGTCTCTGCTGGTGAAATTTATTTAGCTTTAAAGGCTGGAATTGATCCTAAAAAAATTGTTTTTGCTGGGGTTGGCAAAACCAAAGATGAAATTGGGTTTGCTTTAAAAAATGGCATAGATGAATTTGCGGTTGAATCAATTCCTGAAATGCATTTACTTAACGAAGTGGCAATTAGTTTAAGAAAGAAAGCTAAATTTATGCTTCGAGTTAACCCTGATGTTGACGCCAAAACTCATGACAAAATTTCTACTGGTCGTAAAAGTGATAAATTTGGTGTAGATATCAATTTAGCTCAAGAAATTTATCAAGAAGCTTCAAAATTAAGTGGTTTGGAAATTTATGGCATTTCAACCCATATTGGCTCTCAAATTACAACTCTTGAACCTTTTAAACTAGCATTTCTAAAAATCAGAGAGCTTTGTTTGGAACTAAAAAAACAAGGTCATAATATTAAAAATCTAGATTTTGGTGGTGGTATTGGCATAAAATATAAAGATGAAGAACTTTTTGAAATTGTTGACTATATAAAAATCATCAAAGATTTAACCCAAGATTTAGATGTTAAAGTTACTTTAGCACCTGGAAGATCAATGATTGCTAATGCTGGAATTTTGGTTAGTGAAGTAACTTATATTAAAGAAACTGCTAGCAAAAATTTTGCGATAATTGACGCTGGTATGAATGATTTAGCGCGCCCTGGGCTTTATGATGCTTATCACCAAACTTTGCCAATAATTAAGGAAGAAAATAGAAAAGTAACTTATGATTTTGCGGGTCCAGTTTGTGAAACCACTGATATTTTAGCTAAAAATCGCCAATTATCAGAATTAAAAGCTGGCGATTTAGTGGCATTTCTTGACTCTGGTGCTTATGGCAGCTCGATGTCTAATCAATACAATTGCCGACCATTAATTCCTGAAATTTTAGTTGATGGCGAGAAATTGTCAGTTATTAGAAAAAGGCCAACCTTTGATGAAATGCTAAATCTTTATTAGTCAACACTTTACGAATCTAATTTAAATAAGTTATTGTTGCAAATACGAGTAATAATTATTTACTAACACAGCTATTAATTAACAACTAATACCATTTTAACTTTATGATAAAGAATCTAAAAAAAACTTTTTCTTTAATTGAGCTTTCAATAGTAATTTTGATAATTGGTTTGTTAGTTGCTGGCATTGTAAAAGGTCAAGACCTTTATAATAAAATGAAAATAAGTAGCGTTGCATCGCTTACTAATAATTCAATTGTTGCTGCGATATCAAATTTAAATGCTTGGTATGAGACAACATCAACTGAAAGTTTTTACCAAGATAACCTATTTGATGGTCAAGATTTAAGCATTTGGAGAGATATAAATCCTACAAGAAGCAGCAAATTAAATCTCGGTAAAAATAATTTTGGTACTGGCAATCTACCTGATTATACCAAGAATTGTATTAATGGTTTGCCATGTGTTGACTTTAATGGCACTTTGAGTGTTTTGTAGGTGAAAAAACACCAGATATCCAAGGATCAAGCCCTGGCACAGTTTTTATTGTAGGAAAAACTAGATCAAAAGTTGAGTATACTTATGCATTATGGCTTGGTAATAATAGTACTGCAACTTATTCAAAATTATGGATAGATATTAATCAAGGAGGTGTTGGTGCTCAACCAGGAGTAACTGGTATAAGATTTGGCGGCGCATCGATCATATATGATGAAGTATTTAATGATCAACCTTTTATTTCAACATGGACTTGGAGCAATGCTACTTCAGAAAGTAATTATAATTTATATGTAAATGGCATACTACAATCACCAACCTCAAGAACTAATGTTAATTCCATAAAACTAATAAATAACTTTTTGGTTGTTGGCTCTGAACTAAGTGGCCAAAATTGCTCTAGTTATTATAATGGTCAAATTTCTGAGATAATAATATTCAACCGATTCTTAAAAAATTCAGAAAGACAAAATGTAGAAAAATATTTATCACAAAAATATAATATTGCAGTTACTCACTAAAATTTAATACTATTTCCATCAAAAACCTTTTTTATAATTATTAACCCATTTATTAAAAGATAGTGCCAATAACACAAGGTCCCATCTGTTCCATCTGTTATATTTTTAGCACATTAATCCTTCATCTTTTTCACCTGAAGTTGGTATAATTCCAGAGAAAACAAGGATAGTTTATAGTTTTTTTGTACTTTTAATCTTAGTGAGTTACTGAGATGCCGTATTTTTGAGATAGGTACTTCTCAACTGATTTTCTTTGCGCAGTTCTAAGGTTTTTTCTAAAAATAATTATCTCTGCGATACTGCCATTAAAAAAACTAGTACATGCATTGCCTGTAACTCTATTATGAGAAGCTCCAATAGTAAATTTGTGATTAGCAATGTTCAATTTACCTCCTAGAATTGTACTACTATGCTTTGTCTGAGCAACGCCATTAATATAGAGGTTAAAATTATCATTACTAACATCTGGACTTGACCAAGACCAAGTAGATATAAAATCTTGATCGTTAAATGGCTTATTGAAAATATAATTTGAACCAATAAAACGATAGCCAGATATACCAGCATTTTCATTACCCGATTCATCATCTTTACTAAAATCTAAGACTATTTGCCTTCGAGCTACTGATCCTGAGGTTGGACCAATGTATAAAGCGGTATTTCCAACAACACCTTCCCTTGTTTGCCCGACAACAAAAATAGTTCCTGTGGTAGCTCCAACAATATTAATTTTGTTATTGGATAGTAGGCATTGGTCAATACCATTAAAATCAACACATGGCAACCCGTTAATACAATTTTTTTTGTAAGTTGGCAGATTATAAGATGCTGAATATTTAGCTAGATTTTTCTTTTCCGACATCGTCGGATTAATATCGTACCAATTATTAATTTGACCCCCATCTTGTAAATCACTACTATTAAAGCTTTTAGAAGCAGTTGTCTCATACCATGCATCCAGGTTAGGAATTGAGTTAACAACTGAGTTATTAGTAAGCGATGCAGCACTAATAATTTTCATTTTATTATATAGTCCTTGACCCTTTACAATTCCAGCAACTAGCAAACCAATTATCAGAATTACAATTGAAAGCTCGATTAAAGAAAAAGCTTTATTTTGATTTTTTATCATAAGTTAGAAATTTTTATTGCTACCCCAAATCCAACCCTTGTATATTAGATAGATAATTTGGAGTTTGTAAAAAAGATTATTGAAGAATTAAACCTGTATCATCAATATTCAATGCTTAATTTTTTAATGATTTTTTGCTTAAAAGACTAGGTATATTTAGCATATACAAAGACTGGATTATTAGTGTTTGGTCAAATCTATAGTACTTTAGCAACTAAAATCTAAATTACAATTATCTCTTCCTGATAGTTTATAGAATTGTTATTTAGTCTCAAAAAAATATTTACAGCATCTCGCCAATTTTTTTGTCTTTCATGAGCTGTCGAGCTTTGGAATATTTTTCATCATGCCAAAAAATTAAACAGCCATTACAACCCTTGCCACAACAACCTTCGACTCCTATTCTTGGAGTTCTTGGGCATATTTTATCATCAGCAATCTTTAAGCTTTCAAAATATCTCTTTTTCTTATCATCATATTTTTGCTCTTTAATTTCTCCTGCTTCTAGTTGGTGCGATAAGTTTCTTGATTCTACTTTTAGTTTTTCACTTTCAATATTTAATCTTTCTTTACGAATTAAGCTAAATTCAGGCAGTGATTTCTTTAAATCTTCCCTAGCAATTAAATGAAACTCTGAAGCGTTAATTCTAATTTGTGGCTTCACGCCAGCATGAATTTTATCAGTTACTTCACCAGTTTTAGCATTAATGAATTGATAAATTCTAAGTAAAATTGGTTGTCTTTGAAAAGGTGATAAAAACTCTAAAACATCACCAGCTTGCAACATATTTTTAGCTTCGAAAATTAAATCATCCTCTTGCCATTCAACCACGCGACCAGCAAACTCATAAAAAGAAGTCGAGCCAGTACTTTCGTAATCATGAGCTAAATTGGTTAATCTGCCATCATGAAAAGCCAAAGTATAACCACGATTGGCTACAGCATTAATTTCTGCCATATAATCTTGATGATTCCAGCTCTTTGGATCAGCTAAATAATCATCAATTGCTGCACGGTAAACTCTTGCCACAGAACCAGCGTAAAACTCGGTTTTGTTACGACCTTCAACTTTGAACGAATCAAGACCAATTTTGATATATTCATCAAGCTTAGGTAATAAGCACAAATCTTTAGAATTTAAAATATATGAACCACTCACATCTTCTTCAAATGGTATAAGTTGTCCTGGACGAATTTCTTCTTCTAAAAAGAAATCAAAAAGCTCTTTATTATCCTCATTAACTTCAATTTCATGCTCAGTGTTATCTTTAAGTTTAATTTTTAATTTATAGCCCCAACGACAAGAATGAGCGCAACTTCCCTGATTTGCACCTCTTTCAGCCAAAAAGTTAGATAATAAGCAACGACCCGAATAGGTCATGCACATTGAGCCATGAATGAAAGTTTCGATTTTTATATTTGGACATTTATTGCGAATTTCGGCCAACTCTTCAAACGAAACTTCTCTTGCCATTACCACCAAAGAAGCACCTTGTTTTTGCCAAAAATCTACCGTTAACCATGAGCAAACATTGGCTTGCGTTGAAATGTGCAATTCAATTTCTGGAGCATGACTTTTGCAAAATTGAAAAACCCCCGGATCAGAAACAATCAAACCATCTGGCTTAACTTTTTTAACTGTTTCTAAAAATTGCGGCAATTTTTCAATATCTTTATTATGCGAAAAAAGATTAAGCGTAAGATAGACTTTTTTACCAAATTGATGAGCATATTCTATACCTTCAATCACATCTTCCAAAGTAAAAGCAGATTTGGTGCGTAGCGACATATCAGGCGTTCCAAGGTAAACCGCATCTGCCCCATAAAGAATTGCAGTTTTAAGACGAGTTAAATTGCCAGCTGGCAAGAGGAGTTCGGGCTTTTTGAGATTTACTTTTTCTTTCATTTTTTGACTAAAAATTTTAATGAAAAAGCAAATTTAGGATTGTTTTTATATCATTCAATTAATGAATAACTTCAATACCCCATTTTTGACCTAGGTAACCTTCGATTTTTTTGATTTCGGCCGTTGATAAAGCCTTATTAAAAACTACAAACTCACCAATTAGGCCGTCAAAATCTTGACCAATTTCAAATAAACCGGCTCTAGTTCCTTCAACTTGCGCAGTTGCACCAGAGTCAACTCCTGCAATAAATTGACCATCATATCTGATTTTAAGCAGATTGCCGTTTTTTAGTAATGCCAAGATGTGAGGCTTACCAATGGCGTCAACAGGAAGATTATTTGCATCAACCGAAATTAAACTAGAGATTGGATTGTTAGCAATAGTAATACTTTGATTCGGAACGCTAACTGGATATATACCATAATCAAACCACATATATGGCGAGGTAGATCTTGCACCTCCAAGAGAAATTCTTTTTTGACCGTCGTCCCAACGAAAAATATTAGCACCACCAGCCAACCTATTTTGCACAATGAAAATAGTTGCGTATCTATTGCCAACTAAATCTTCAGCGCTTAAGTTAGTCTTTTTAATATTAGTTGCTCCACCACCTTTAAACTTAACCGAAGGAAGCCCGTTAACTCCATTTTTTTTGTAATAAGGTCTTGAATTACCTGACTGCGACAAATTTATGGGAGCGCCATTTTCTTCTGGCTTTACATCATACCAGTTAGTGATTCTTGAACCATCACTAACTTCATTTTGATTGAAGCTGTCTTGATTTAAAGCATCTAATCTTAAAGAAACACCACCTATATAATTTAGATGAAAGGTTAAGTCATTATCAGACCTTTGAGCGGTTGCAATTTTCATCTTGTAATAAAGCTCTGATCCTTTAGTTATGCCAGCAATCAGCAAACCTATTATCAAAATTACAATTGATAACTCTATAAGAGAAAAAGCTCTATTTGTATTTTTGTAATTCATAAATTTTAAGTTTTTTTAAAAAAAATGATCTTGAATTTTAGAAACTGAAATTTCAACTATTTTTCCAGAAATTAATTTAACTACCTCAAGATCGTGCGATATTGTTATATAAGAAATCTTATGATCTTTTTGAAGATCTAGTAATAAATTTACAATCTCATTTTGTGTTTTGTAATCAAGAGCGGAAGTTGGTTCATCAAGAATTAAAATTTTGGGTTTTAAAATCAAAGCACGAGCAATTGCTACTCTTTGCCGTTGACCACCAGATAGCTGATGAGGATAGCGATCTTTGAGTGACAAATCTAAATTCATTTTTTTTAAAACCTCATCGACCATTTTTTCTTGACTTTTGTCATTAGCAATTTTGTGAATTCTCAAGCCTTCAGCAATTATATCTTTGATTTTAAAGCGCGGACTTAAAGAAGAAAAAGGATCTTGAAAGACAATTTGTATTTCTTGACGCAATAATTTTTGATGATTTTGCCAATTTTTATTACCAAAAACCCTGATTTGACCATTAAATTTACATAGATTTGTTAAGGCTAGTGCCAATGTTGATTTACCAGAGCCACTTTTACCAACTATGCCAAGATTTTCACCTTCTTTCAAAGAAAAATTAATATTTTTAAGTGCCAAAAATTTGCCATAATTCACACTTAAATTAGTTGCATGCAAAATTATTGGTGTACATGGGTTATTTGTGGCTTTTTTTAATGTTTTAACCTCTGATTTTTCAAATTTTTCGCCAATATAAATCACTTCATCAGCAATTTTTTCAACAATATTTAAATTATGAGTTATCAGCAAAATTGCCAAGCCAAGCTCTTTTTTAAGAGTAACCAATAAATCTAAAATTTCTTGCTGAGTTTCAAAATCAAGTGCTGTAGTTGGTTCGTCGGCAATCAAAATTTTTGGATTATTCGCCAAAGCCATTGCAATCATAATTCTTTGTTTTTGTCCACCCGAAAGTTGATGAGGATAATTATTTAAGCGAGCTTTAAAATCTTTTAGATCAACCAAATCAAGCAATTCCAAAACTCTTTTTTCTAAATCTTTTTTGGCAATTTTTGGCTGGTGAATAATGATAATTTCAGCGATTTGTTTGCCAATTTTGTGTAGTGGATTTAGCGAAGTATTTGGATCTTGAAAAATCATCGAAATTTTTTGCCCACGAATTTTACAAATTTCATCCCCTCCTAACTTAAGCAAATTCTTATCTTCGAAGATAATTCGCCCTGAAATTTTGGCATTTTTAAGAAGATTCATAATTGCCAAAGCAATTGATGATTTGCCACAGCCACTTTGACCTACCAATGCGGTAATTTTTTTAGATTTTAGTTCAAGATTAAAATCACTAAAAATTTCACTATCGCCAAAAGCAACTCCAAGATTTTTAATTGATAATAATGAATTTTTCACCTCTTTCAAAATATAATTATTAATTTTGCTAAAACCGCTTTTAGCAAAATTAATTCAACTTAAATATAAATTTGCGTCAGCAAATTTAATGAGTTTTACTCCACAATTATACAGTCCGCCCCTGTCTTGCCTGATTTTATAATATATTTTTTACAGAACTCTTCGGCTTTTATTTGATTGTAAAAATCACCAATTTGTAAGCGATAAAATATTCCTCTATTTTCTAGATCAACTTTTTGAACATAATGCTTTAAATTAAAAAATAAGTCAGGATATAATCGATTAAGCTTTTCCCAACTTATTTCAGCAGATTGAGTTGAAGTCAAAGCAGCAACTTGGACTCTGATTCTCTTTTTTTGGATCCTATCTTTATTATCCTTTTGTATCTCTGGCAATGTTTTTGTTTTAAAAATATTTTTAACCTGCTGATTGTTCTTTTTTTCTTGTTCAAAGATTATTATTTTTTCTGGTGAATTTTTATGAGTTGAAGTTTTTGGATCATTATAATTTTGTTCTTGTAGCTGTTGAGAGTTAAAGTCGCTAGAATCTGAAGATTTATTTATAATTGGCGGCTTTTTAGGTTCAGGATTTCTAATAATTTTAGCTGGCTCCTTTAGTGATTCGCCATTTTCAAAAATATCATTATAGACAAACTGATCAAAGCTTTTTTTTACAGGCTCATGTTTAGCAAAAACCTTTATTGGGTTTTTTGGAGATTTGATTATCTCAATTTCATCATCATTTTTCTTATAAAAGTAATTATAAGCAAAGATACTGATTAAAATAAAACAGCTGATTGAAGCAAAAACAATCGACAATAATAATAGCTTTTTAATAATCTTTGAAATATTTGGATTGTTGTTTTTTCTATAGCCAAAATCTTCCATTATTTCATTTCATTGATTGGTTTAATCCCAAAAATATCCAAAATATTTGCTATAGAATTTTTTAGGGCCAGTACTAAAAATATTCTAGCTTTTGTTAAGTCGTAATTATCATTAATAATAAATTTTAGCTTAGAATCTTCACTGCCTTTATGCCATAAACCATGAAATGAACTAGCAAGATCTTGTGCGTAAAAAGCTAAACGGTGAGGTTCAAAACTATTGGTAGCCATTTCAATAATTCTTGGAAAATTAGCAATTTTTAGCATTAGTTCTATTTCACCTTCATCATTTAATAAATTTAAAAAGTCAGCATTTTTTTGTTTGGTTACTTCAAATATTTGGTTATAAAATTCTAAATTATCTTTTTTTAGATTTCTTAATATTGAGCAGCATCTGGCGTGAGCATATTGCACATAAAAAACCGGGTTATCTTTTGATTGTTCAACAGCTTTTACCAAGTCAAAATCAAAAGGTGCATCATTTTTGCGAGTTAGCATAGTAAATCTTAAAACATCAGCGCCAATTTCATCTATAACATCTTTAGCGGTAATAAAATTACCTGCTCTTTTTGACATTTTCAGTGGCTGACCATCTTTGACAAATTTTACTAACTGACATAAGATAATTTTTATCTTTACTTTATCATTACTCAAAACTTTGGTTACTGCGGTTAATCTTTTAACATATCCTGCATGATCATAACCTAAAGGCATGATCAAAATATTAGCACCTCTGTTAATTTTGCTTTGAGTGTAGGCTATATCTCCGGCAAAATAAGTGGGTGTTTTGTCACTTTTTAAAACTACTCGATCCTGATCATCGCCAAAATCAGTTGATTTAAATAATGTTTGCTCTTCTTGGTTGGAATTTTTCTGGCCTTTTTGGGTAAATGGTTCTTGAGTTGTACCTTCGTAAATTAGACCTTTTATTCGTAAAAAATTGATAGTTTCTAAAATTTTATTTTGATCATGAAGTTCTTTTTTTTCTGAAAAATAGTTATCATGTTTGATGCCAAGAGCTAGAAGATCTGTTTTAATTAAATCTACCATTTGTTCAACCACAAAATCTCTGATTTCTGTTAAAATTTGAGATTCTTCAAGATTTTTTAACCTAACTCCAAATTGTTTTTTTATTTTTTTACCAATATCAATTAAATATTCCCCCGGATAAAGACCTTCAGTAATTTCAATCTTATCACCACAAGCCTCTAAATATCTTAAATAAGCTGACTTAAGAAGAACTTCTATTTGTGCACCGGCATCATTAATATAATATTCACGAAGCACTTCATAACCAACTTTTTCAAGTAAATTCCCTAAAACATCACCATAAATTGCACCACGAGTATGACCAACATGAATTGGTCCTGTTGGATTTGGTGAGGCGTATTCTAGATTAATTTTAACAGATTGTCCTATACTTTCCAGTTTAATTTCTTTGGCAATTGCAATATCAAAAATAACCTCTTGTAATAATCGTTTTTTGATTTTGATATTAATGAATCCAGCACCAGCAATATCAATTTTAGCAATGCTAACTTTGTTGAGATTATTTATTATTTGTTGCGCTAATAAACGGGGATTTTTTAGATTGCTGCTTGTAAAATTTTTGATCATCACCATAGCAATATTGCAAGCTATATCACCATGAGATCTATCCTTGGCTGGTTCTATGACTATATTTTTTAAAAGATTTTGATCTAATATAATATTGCAATCTTTTGCCACTTTATCAATGGCATCAATAAATTGTTCTTTAAATATATTGAATATATTAATCATAGTAGTTTTAATCTAAGAATTTCACTTTTTTAAAATAAGTTATAACTCATGAATTCCAAGTCAATTGACTATTCTAACACCAAATATCTATCAATAAGAGTTGCCAAAGAACATATATTTCCGCATTGGCGTGTATTTGTAATTTCAGCAATATTAATGTTAGTAATTGCTGCTACTACTTCTCTACATGCTTGGTTGGTTAAGCCAGCACTCGACTCAGTTTTTGTTGAAAAAAAATCTGACGCTTTAATCTTGATACCATTGGCGGTCTTAGCAATTACTCTTGTTAAGGGTTTTGCTACTTACTTCCAACTCTTAACAATGAATATCCTTACTTTACAAATTACCTCTGATTTGAGAATTAAAATATATTCTCATTTTATTAAATCTGATATTTCTGAACTTAATAAAAGTTCATCAGGCAATATGATGGCTAGCATTTTACATGAAGTTGGTCGTGTCGTTGGCATGATTAGTACTGTTATCAACGGCTTTATTAAACAATTAATAACCCTTGTTGGATTAATCGCAGTTATGTTTTATCAAAGTGTAGAATTATCTTTAGTAGCTTTTGTTGGATTTCCCCTCGCCGCTTATCCAATCTATAAAATTGGCCGAAAACTAAGAAATTTATCATATAAAGATCAAGATTTAGCAGGAAAGTTTAATAGCCATATGAGCGACACCTTACAATATTCAAAGCTGGTAAAAGCTTATGATTGTGAAGATTTTGAAATTAGAAGAATGTCAGCAATTATTGAAGGTGTTTTTAAAATGGGAAAAAAAATATCTCGCATTTCTTTAATAGCCTCACCATTTGTTGAAGCTTTGGGTGGCATTGGTGTTGCTTTGGTTATTTGGTATGGCGGAAAACAAGTAATAAGTGGTGAGACAACTCCAGGTGCGTTTTTTTCATTTTTTACTGCCATGTTAATGGCCTATCGCCCATTAAAATCAGTTTCGGGTATGAATTCCGGTGTTCAACTTGGACTAGCTTCTTTAACTCGTCTTTACACAATGCTTGATCAAAAACCAACTATTGTAGACAAGCCTAACGCTTTCTCAATTCAAAACAAAGATATTAAAGGTAATATCGAATTTCATAAAGTTAGCTTTAACTATATTGACAATAAATTAGCCCTTGATAACGTCAATCTTCACATACCGGCAGGTAAAACCACCGCTCTAGTGGGTCATTCTGGTGGCGGCAAATCTACTATTATGAGTATGATTCTGCGCTTTTATGACCCATCTTCTGGATCAATTACTCTTGATAACAAAGATATTCGTGATTTGACTATCAGTTCACTAAGAAGATCGATGTCGGTAGTGAATCAAGAAGTTATGCTTTTTGATGATACGGTTATTGAAAATATTCGTTATGGCAAAGAAGATGCTACCGAAGAACAAATTATTGAAGCTGCCAAATTAGCTGAAGCTGATGAATTTATTCAAGAGATGCCAGACAAATATCAAACCAAGGTTGGGCAAAATGGTATTAGACTTTCAGGTGGTCAAAGACAAAGAATAGCTATTGCTCGTGCAATTTTATATGACTCACCAATTTTGTTATTAGATGAAGCAACTTCGGCCCTAGATCCAATCTCTGAAAAACTAATTAAGGATGCATTAGCTAAATTAATGAAAGGAAGAACCTCGGTGGTTATTGCTCATCGCCTATCAACAATTATGCATGCTGATAAAATCGTGGTAGTTTCTAATGGTAAAATTGTCGAAGAAGGAACCCATCAAGATCTATTAAAAAAGAATGGAGCTTATGCTGATCTTTATCATAAACAGTTTGAAATTAGCAAATAATGAGTCAAAGAAATAACTCCAAATCTTGTAACAAGAATATCAAGAAAGAAAATAAGAAAAAAAAGCTTTCACAAGCCTTAAGAAATAATTTATTAAGAAGAAAGCAGGCTGATAATAAGCAAAATGCTAGTTGAATTATTAAATTATTACCAACTATAATGATTTTTTAACGCCAATTTGGCGTTTTTACATTTTGGCGGGATAGCTCAGTCGGTAGAGCAGTGGGATCATAATCCATTGGTCGGGGGTTCAAGTCCCTCTCCCGCTACCAAAATATTAAATTTCCAGATTATAAACTAACTCAATGTCAAATTTAATTAATCATAGTCTTGGTTTTGAGTTAACAAAACTTGTTGAGGCTGGCATTAATAAACATTTAAATTCTTCAATTAAATATTCACCGCTAAAAATTGCTTTTAATCTTTTTAAAAAGGCTAATCCCAATACAATAAATCAAGTTAGAGAAATTATAACTCAAGATATTGAAGAAATGTTAATCAACATTGAAAATTACCATGAAGATGACTTTGTAAGTGATGGTGAATTTACTACAAAAGGTCAGATGGCACGAAAAATAGCTTACAATATTGGTATTAATTTACTTAAAAAAGAATTAAATGTTACTACAGCTTTCAGAGCTACGAGAAGCAGAGAAGTTAGAGAAAGAATTTATCGCTATATATTTATTAATTTGCGAGAATCCATAGAATTCTTAATAAATACCGAAGCTAAAGAATTAGTATAAATTACCGCCAGTTATAATAGCGCAGTATTTTTTACCAGATTCTTGTGGGTTTTGCTGCAAATATTTTTCAATTCCAGCAATTGTAAGAGCAGATGTTGGCTCTATCGCCTCACCTAAATTATTAGATAAAAACTCTTGCCAGAATTTAATTTTTTCTTCGCTTATCTCTAGTATTTCTGTTATTTTTTTTAAATAATTAAAACATCTGTTGGAAACGGCTAAGGTTCTTGCTCCATCAGCTATAGTATTAGGAGACGTTGTAAATGAATAAATTTTATTATTTTTTAGTGATAAAAAAGCATCATTAGCCATTTCAGGTTCACAGCCAAAAACCTTAGTTTTAGGCGATTTGGCAAGAGCTGATAAATAACAACCAGCAAGTAACCCACCTCCGCCACATGGGGCAAAAATTGCTGATAAATCTTGTACCTGATCAAAAATTTCTAAAGCGCAAGTAGCTTGCCCTAAAATTACTTCATCATTATCAGAAGGATGAATAAAGAAATAGCCCTCACTTTGCTTTTCTTGCGCCAATTTGTTGGCTTCACTACGCTCTTGACAGATTACTACTTTAGCACCCAACTCTTTGACTTTGTCAATTTTGAAAGGCGAAACGTTACTAGCCATGTAAACCAAAACCTCAAGGCCCAGATTTTTAGCAACATAGGCTACCGCTTGGGCATGATTTCCAGAACTTTGAACCACGATTTTCTTGGGTAAAAAGCCATTTTTTTCTTGGTAAGATAAAATGGCATTAAAGGCACCTCTAGCTTTAAATGAGAGAGTTATTTGCTGATTTTCCATCTTAAAGAAAATTTCAGCATTCAATAGTTGATTGATTTTTTTATTAGAAACAATTGCAGTCCTAAAGATGTAGCTTTTGATAAGATCGTAAGATTTTAAAACCTTATTATAATCTAAAATTTTAAAATCTGTAAGCGACATTAAATTACTCCTCAATTTCAAATAAAGCATCTACTTCGACCGCAACACCAAAAGGCAACGAGCCTGAGCCAACCGCTGCTCTTGAATGCTTGCCAGCCTCACCAAAAACTTCAGCAATCAAATCAGATGCACCATTAGCTACTTGCGGGTGCTCTTTAAAATTAGCTACCCCATTAACAAAAATGCCAAGTTTGATACATCTTCTAACTCTTTCAAGATCGCCATCGCAAGCTGAATTTAACTGAGCTAAAATATTGATCGCACATATCCTTGCTGCGCGATTAGCATCTTCAGCCGAAACTTCAGATCCAACTTTACCAATATATTGCAATTTTCCATCTAATAATGGCAATTGACCAGATATTGAGACTAGATTACCTGATTTTACAAAACCTACATAATTAGCTACCGGTTTAGGTGGCTCTTTTAATTCAATTCCAAGAGATTTTATTTTATTTGAGAATTTCGACATAATTTAAATATTTGAATAAAGTTTTTATGTTGCAAATCTTATGAAGATGGTGGTGCGTCATAACGAATTACCACGATTCCAGAACCACCGTTTTTGCCCCAAGCTCCAGCACCATTTCCAGTATTTGGTTGCCCGTCTTGATCCCAAGCAGCCCCTCCAGAAGCTGTAGCTCCAGCGTAATAAGTAAGATTTTCAGGATTAGAGCAACTACCTGGACCACCAACCGCATACCATTTTGAAACTCCTGTTATAGTAGACAAGAGACCATCACCACCTTTGCCACCTTTGAGACCATTACCATTGCCACCAGCACCACCAGCACCACCACCGCCACCAGAAGAATATTTGAAATTATTGTAAGGATCGGTGCCATTTCTACCGCCATTATAACCTTGTCCAGCAGTACCAGTAGCAATCCAAGCAGTTCTAGTACCACCACCTTTTCCCATACCACCACCAGATCCTCCATTACAACCCTTTGGTCTTGGCGTATTGTTATCGGCCTCATTACTACCGCCACAACCCCCACCTTTAGCTATCAAGCCAAAGAAACTTGAATCTTTGCCACTTGATGGAGTATAGGGATAATATGGCAAAGAAGAATATGCTAGACCTCCATCTCCAACTACTACCTCATGACTACCTGCAGTTATTGATGTTGTACCAGTTAAAAATCCTCCGGCACCTCCCCCACCTCCACCATTAGATCTAGTGCCACCTCCGCCACCAACAATCAAATACTCGACATCAAAAGCCGCATTACAATCCAAAATTCCACTTGTATTGAAAATATGAATAATTTTCCCTGGGACAGTTTCGCTATCAACAATATCTCCACCCTGACATCCTGATGGAGGTTGTTTTACTTCAATTTTTTGTGAAACCCACTTATTTCCAACTTCTTCAACCTTTGAAAACAATGAATTTGCTTTAATCAAAGCCATAACCACAACTGCAGATACAACTATTGTCACACTTAACTCCATCATTGAGAAGGCTTTTTTGCTATTTTTGTTCTTTGACATGTTATTTTTTGTTGATTCCTAATTTTACAAATAATTCCTGATCTTTTTGAGCTTCAGGATTGTTGGTAGTTAGTAATTTATCACCATAAAAAATTGAATTTGCGCCAGCTAAAAAACATAAAGCTTGAGTTTGCTCATTCATTTCTTCTCTGCCGGCTGATAATCTAACAACAGATTTTGGCATCATAATTCTTGCCACAGCAATAGTACGAATAAAATCAAATTGATCTAGATCTTTCACATTTTCTAAGGGCGTGCCCTTAACTTTAACCAGCATATTAATTGGCACCGACTCAGGATGTTTCGGCAAATTTGCCAGCACAATCAGCATTTTAGCACGATCTTGCAAAGATTCTCCCATGCCAACAATCCCACCACTGCAAACATTTAAACCCGAATCGCGCACATTTTTAAGGGTATCTAAGCGATCTTGAAAGTTACGAGTTGAGATAATTTCTGAATAGAATTCTTCTGAAGAATCAATATTGTGGTTGTAGTAATCTAGGCCTGCTTCTTTTAATTTTTCACTTTGAGTTTTGGTTAACATACCTAAAGTCATGCAAGTTTCTAAGCCGGTTTTCCTAACTTCTTTAACAATTTCGCATATATTTTCAACATCACGATCATGCAAACTGCGCCAAGCGGCCCCCATGCAAAATCTAGAAGCGCCACTATTTTTGGCTTCATTAGCTGCTTCTAAAATTTTATCAATCGCCATCAAAGATTCTTTTTCAAGACCAGTATTATAATGGGCTGACTGTGGACAATATTTACAATTTTCGGGACAAGAGCCGGTTTTGATACTTAAAAGCGTGCTGATTTGCACCTCGTTTGCATCAAAATTAGCTCGATGAATTTGAGCGGCCTTAAAAACTAAATCATTAAAAGGCAAAGAAAATAAATGCTCTACCTCTTCTAATTGCCATTCGTGACGTTGATTTAGATTGTAATTAGTATTTAATATAATTTGATCAACTATAGATGGTTTGGTTTGATCACTAAATTTCATTTCTATTAGTTTTAAAAGCTTTAATCTTTTACGATAATATTTTACCGCCAAGCAATATGAACCTTAAATAAATCTCCCATTTCTTCTTTATTAATCAAGCGATTAATTGCATTATTAACCTTTTCTTGATCAATATTTTTCTGTTTTAAAATTTGTTCTTTCCTAGTTAAAATTCCAAGGCTTAGCAAAAAATCACCTTGATTTACTAATGATGTTTCTAAATTACTTTTTTTAGCTACTCTATCTAACATCAAAAAATCAACATGAGACGTAATGTCGCACTTTTTATTAAGCGTTAAAATATCGCTAAATTTAATTTTTTGATGATTACTGATTGCTTGAAGAGTATTAGTGAATTCAAGGTTTTCATGACCATAATCTATATTTATAGCAATACCACCAAATTCTTTGATTGCTTTAAATAGCTGATTAGCAAAATTAAAGCCACTTTGACTAAATTCAAAAACTGCAGAAATTGGTGCATTTTGCGATTCTTTATATCCAAGATTTTCTTCGATGAACTGATGAATTTTAGGATTAAAATTATCTAACTTAAAATCAATTTTTTGATTTTTAATATCAATCAATCTCATGCACCAACCAATATCAGTTTTGACATATTGATCGATTGCAAAACAATCAAAAAGCTCATTTGATATAAATATTATCTCGCTATCTAGAGATTTTTTTTGAATAAATTCATCAAAATTTTTACACCATGAAATTTTAAAATTTTTTAACTTATTTTGTTGAATTGAGATTAGTGATTCACTTATTTCAACCACAAAAAACTCTACTTTGTTTAAAAAATTTTTAGCAGCTTTAACATCTTTTTCAGCCAATTTATGAATTGTTACCAAAATATCAAAAAACCAAGTTCCATGCCCTGCCCCCATTTCAACTAAAGATAATTTTTTTTTATCAGCGGTAATTTGTAGCAAATAAAGAGCAAGTAATTCACCAAAAATTGAACTAATTTCGGGAGAAGTTATAAAGTCTTGATCTTTGCCTATTGGATTTTCTTTGCGATAATAGCCAGAATTTGGATTATAAAGATAATCATTTATAAATTCAGAAAGCTTTAACAAATTTTACTATTGATTAAGAAAGTTTTGAAGAATTTTTAAACCAACTTCACCACTTTTTTCAGGGTGAAACTGTACACCAAAGATATTGTTCCTATTTATAATTGCTGGAATTTCAACTCCATGCTTGACTTTGGCAGATATATTTTGGGTATTTTTGGCTATAAAATAATATGAATTAGCAAAGTAGAAATGCTCATTTTCTGATATATTTTTCAGAAGACTATTTTGATTACTTACTACAATATTGTTCCATCCCATATGAGGAACCTTGAGATTGTTGAGTTGAGGAATTGGCTTTACATCGCCATTTATAAAATCTAAGCCTTTATGCTCTCCATTTTCAAAGCCAGTTTTAGCCAAAACTTGCATCCCAACACAAATTCCAAGAAATGGTTTTTTATTTATTAAAACCTGTTGCTTAATTTCATTAATTAGGCCATCGATTTTTTTTAAGCCCTCCATGCAATCGGCAAATGCACCAACTCCAGGCAATATCAAAAAATCAGAGTTTTTTATATCTTTTAAATCATTAGAAATTATCAGCTGATTATCTTGATTAAAACTTTGAAAAGCATTAAAAACCGAAGCAACATTACCGGATTCATAGTCTATAATGCAAATTTTTGACATTATGCAGTGAGTTTTCTTTTGAACATTAAAACGCCAATTTGTGCTTAGACACTGCTGTTAAAAGTTTTTAAATTATTTTTTACCTTATTTTACTTATTTTTTTGCTAAATTTTTTTCAAATATTTCCTGATATTTGAGAAAAAATTTTAGCAAAAAAGCGTTCAAAATAAGAAAAAATCTAAAATTCAAAACCTTTAACAACAGTGTCTAAGAAATTAGTAACTCTTTTAAATTAATTTCTTAAACGCAAATTGGCGTTTAAAGAATTTAGGAATTATCTTATCAGAAATTTTTGGATCCAAGAAATCAGCATCAAATTCTTTAACATCTTTAAAATAGGTATCTTTATATTGATTTTTGATTTCAAGCAAAGCCTCTTCTTTACTATTAGCAAATGCTATATTTAAAAATTGATAATGTTTTTTTTCAATATATTGGCCATACCAATAAGTGGCGTTTATAGCAATCATGAATGATAAAACCGTCTGAAGTATTGCCTTGTCAATTTCAGAAAAGAAAGATGCCAAGCTTATAGCAATATTAAATGCAAATAAAAACAAAGTCTCTTGCCACATTTTATGGTATAAAAACCACAAGGGACCAAAAATAAATGCTGTTAGAGAAAATCCATCTTTGGCTATAACCAAATCATCTATTTTGCCACTGCTATTTTTTCTAATGTAAGCATTATAAAGCTTCATAGATGACTATTGGTTGCTTAAAAATTTATTTAGATTCAAGAGCCTTTTTGGCTTTTTCAACTATTTGACCAAAAGTTTTTGGTTCTTTAACTGCCAAATCAGCCAAAACTTTACGATCAATATCGATTTTAGCTAACTTAATACCAGAAATAAATTGAGAATAAATTAAACCCTGCTCTCTTACAGCAGCGTTAATTCTTTGAATCCAAAGACTACGAAAATCTCTTTTTCTAACCTTTCGGTCACGATAGGCATATTGCAAAGCTTTTTCGACTCTTTCAATCGCAATACGGAAACAATTTTTTGAACGACCGCGATAGCCTTTGGCCATCTTTAATATTTTTTTGTGTCGGGCTTTTTTTACTACAGCTTTTCTAACTCTACTCATTTTTTAAATTTAAATTCAATTGTTACTAACTTTAGGTTTTTTGAGATTAATTATCATTAGGTAATCTGTAAACCAAAACACTTTTGGCAAAGCCATCAGCCATAATTGCGCCTTGACGCAGATTTCTGATTCTTTTTTGGCTTTTTTTGCCAAGATTATGTCTTTTTCCTGCTTGCTTAAATTTAATTCTACCTGAAGCTGTAACCTTGAATCTCTTCTTAGCACTACTATTTGTTTTAACTTTTGGCATATGTATTAATGAACTTCCAAAATATAGGTAGCTGGCACACGCCAACTTTTAAAAACCCATAAATTTATGTCTAAAACTATAAAGTTTTAGCAATTTTTGATAAAAAACACTCAATTAATTAAGATTTATTAAGGAAATTTGCAAGTTTTTAAATTTTAATGTACATTAGTACGTGAATTTAATAGTTGGCAAATATTCCAAAAAGTTATAATTCTTTAACAATTTTGGTGGGATTGGTAGGGATCGAACCTACGACCAAGACGTTATGAGCGTCCTGCTCTAACCGCTGAGCTACAATCCCAACTACTCAAATATTCAAAAAGACTTCAAAACATAAAAATATTATCTTTTTTTACAAGTAGTAATTTACGAAACACACTATCTATTTATGAGCTTTTTAACAAAAATAAGATGAAATATTGCAATATAAAAACTTGGCAATATTGTTCATTTTCCTTTAAGGATTGCATCCTTTTTTATCTAAAATATAATTTTATTTGGATGGGTGGCCGAGGCTTTCTTCAATAAAATTATGCTTAAACGCATAATTTTATCCAAGAAAGCGGGATCAGGAGCTTTTTTAAAAAGCGACGCAAATCCCTGAGGTGAAAATCGTCTTCGAGCATATGCGAGAAAAGCGATTTGAACTTTGAATTTTTCTTTTTTTTATTTTGGATGGGTGGCCGAGTGGTTTAAGGCAGCAGTCTTGAAAACTGCCGTGCGTTCACGCGTACCGTGAGTTCGAATCTCACCCCATCCGCCAGTACTCAAGGGTACTATGGAGTACTGACAACTACTCTCGTTTACTAACGATTACTCATCGTTACTCACAAACCCTTTGTTCATGCGCACTCAGAGTTTCTAATTACTTTTGTCTTTTTCTAAAACGGAGGCAGGGTTTTGAAGAAATGCCCAGAATTTATAATTTGGAATATAGATATTTTTGATGATTTTTGGAGAATATGACTAAAAATTTCAGAAAAATAACTCCTTAAACCCTTATATTGCTGGCAGTAAAAAGGGACGACCCAAACAAAGAATAGAGAATCATAAAAAAATTTTTACTTCTTATTGTGTTGCGAGTTAATATATAACATTTGAGTTGTTAAAACACTATTACTACGAGTCTATGGAAAAAATAATAACTTGGAATTGCCAAATGGCATTTCGTAAAAAAGCTGATAAAATACTAAAATATAATCCTGATATTTTGGTTGTTCCCGAATCAGAATCAAAAGAAAAAATAGATTTTGAACAACATTTAAAAGTCCCTCATCAATCTATATGGATTGGAAAAAATGTTAATAAAGGGCTTTTAGTATGCTCTTATAATAAAGAACTTAAAATAAGTATTAATAAAACATATAATGAGGACTATAAGTATATTTTGCCAATTGATGTCGAATTTAATGAGGATAAATTTCTAATACTAGCAGTTTGGACTCAAGATACAAAAAACCCTTACAGTAGCTATATTGTTCAATTGCATAGAGCGATCAATTATTATAAAGATCTATTTGATACAAAAACTCTTATATTAGGAGATTGGAATAGTAATGTTATTTGGGATCATTATAAAAAAGAAGCTAATCATATGGATGTAGTAAATATTCTAGATAAGGTTGGAATAGAAAGTATCTATCACAAAATTAGAAACATAGAGCAGGGAAAAGAGGTCGATAATACTCTTTATATGTTTCGCAAAAAAAATAAGCCATATCATATAGATTATATTTTTGCAGGAAAATATTGGCTAGAAAAAGTTGATAACATTAACGTAGGAAGTTATGAAGACTGGATAGATTATAGTGACCATATGCCATTAATTGTAAACTTCAAAAGTTTGCAATAGATGTTGCTTGCCTCAACAAGCATAAAAGTTCGAAATTTTTAGGACGACCCAAGACCGCATTTAGCCCTTGTATTCTCTAGATCGACAAATTAGGATAATGGTTCGCAAAGTGAGCCTTTCGCACCGCCAGTTTAACTGGTTCTAACCTCGTCTCCGCTCTATTTTTAATCAATCATAATCAATGCTATAAGCCCAGTAAATCTAAGGGATTACGTATACTGCTCCCCATTAATTCATTAAAAATTTTAAAGAAAGACCTCTGCATTTCTACCTTAAATCTCATTTAATTTCTTAAAATTCAATTTTTTGAGAAATTTTTTTCTAATTTACTAAATTTTTCTAATTTTTAGTCAGAAACACGTTATATTCTGGCTATTTTCGTGGTATTTTTT
>JAURQX010000039.1 GCA_030835905.1 Alphaproteobacteria bacterium | reverse complement strand
TTTTAGTTTTTGAGATAGTTTTTAGCGATTTTTTTGCAAAATTTTTAAAAATATCAGGTCATATTTTGAAAAATTTTACAAAAAAAAGAGCAAAAACTAGCCAAAATAATAAAATGAAATAATTAGTTAACAGTGTCTAATTATTCATTTATCTTCTTTTCAAAATAATTAAAAATAGCTTCATAAATTTTATCCCCTTCGGCTCGATCTTCGATACCAGCATCAATATTTGGATTGTCGTTGATTTCAATAATATAAGGCTTGCCATCTATTTCTTTGATATCAACACCATAAAGTCCGTCCCCAATTAAATTTGCAGCCTTGAGTGCAAATTTTAATATTTTTTTTGGCACTTTATCAATTTCTATCACCTCTGAATCACCAATTTTATTGCGCTTTGAACCGTGATTATATATTTGCCAGTGATTTTTGGCCATAAAATATTTGCAGGCATATAGTGGCTTATTATCAAGTACGCCAATTCTCCAGTCAAATTCAGAAGGTAAAAATTTTTGTACTAATATCAACTCACTTTGCTTAAACAATTCATGCAATCTTTGTTTATATTCTTGGTCATTATTAACTTTAAAAACACCCGTGGAAAAGGATCCATCGGGAATTTTAAGTACCAATGGAAAGTCAAATTTCTTGTTTGTAATAATGTTTTTTTGATGGCGGCTGATGAAAAAAGTTGGCGGTACTGCAATTTTGTTGTTCTGTAATAGTTCGTATAAAAATATCTTATTACAGCAAAGCAATATTGATTCCCTATTATCTATGCAGGGTACGCCTTCTTTTTCTGCCTTTTGAGCAAAACGATAAGTGTAATGATTTACATTAGTGGTGGTCCGAATAAATAGCGCGTCATATTCGAGCAAGCTATCAAAATTACTACTATCAATTAATTCAACGTAAAAGCGTTTTTTTTGACCAATCTCTATGAATTTTTTTAGCGCTTTTTTGTTTGAAGGAGGAAGAGGATCTTGCTCATCATATAAAATTGCCAACCAATATCTTTCCAGTGATTTATCTTTTTTAGACCAATATGATCCTATATATTTTTCTAAAGACTCGTTAAAAAAAGAGTGATTATTTTTTAAATCTGTTATCTTGCCTGGCTCAATTTCTTTAATTTTCCACTGATCTTTTTTTTGATGAAAGCCAACTTTCATAATAGGTAGTCGAAAAGCATCAAATAGAATACGACCTAATTTCTCTAAGGTTTTAATTTGACTTCGACCGAAGAAAAACATTATTTCTTTATGATCATTTAAAGCTATACCCGATTGCTCAATTGCCTTTTGTAATTTGGCATCTGATTCAATGGCAGCAATTGAATCACGATGTAAACGCCTCCATTTAGCGTGAACAATATCTGAAACATCAGGGATACAGCGATGTTTGCGCGCCTGTGCCAACAATGAACAATAATATCCTGTATGCAAATAATTATAGTCGCTACATAAATTAATAACTCGAATAGAGCTTTTTCTCTCGATAAATTCTGGTAACTTTCCAGCAATATAATCTTCAGCAGAAATGACTAAATAGCTATTATTGTGGCTCAGGTTATATTTTGCGTAATTATCACAAATTATTATATAATATCTATCTGGGCGCTTCATTAATTAAAAAATTTAATCATTTCTATAGCATTAGAGCTGTCTTCATAATAACCAATTTTGATTTTGCTAAAACTAAATCCCATAGATCTATAAAGATCTTGAGCAGGCTTATTTTCAACATGAACCTCGAGCTTAATACCTTGTTTTGATGTGATATAAGACTCAGATGCTAGTAAAAGTTTTTTGCCAATTGATTGTCCACGATATTGTGGCAAGACTGCTAAAGAATAGTGCCTGGCCATTTTGTGACGTGAATTTATTAGTGTAATTAAGTAGCCAGCAATCTTTTTATCATGCTCTGCTACCAAAAAAAGATGATGTTTGTGATTTATAAAATTACGAAGTGACTTTTTGGATAAAATATCATATTTAAAACATGCTTTTTCTATTGCACATAACTCTATAATATCTTGCTCTTTAGCTTTGCGAATAGCATCCATAAAATTTTATCATTCTATACCACATGATTTAGAAAATAAGGAAATTAGTTTTGCTTTAACAACAGTTTCTAATTAGTGTGAAAAAATGTCTAATTTGCCAAAGCCAACAAGATCCATATCAACTCTAGTTGGTAAGAAAGCAAGGCATTTTTGAAATATTTCTTGGCGATTTTCACGAATTAGCATTTCTTGCAAAATTTCTTTAATTTGGTGCAAATGCAATACATCATTAGCAGCATATTCACGTTGTTTTTGAGTGATTAAGGCATTGCCCCAATCAGAAGATTGTTGTTTTTTGGAAATTTCAACCTTTAGCAATTCTTCGCAAAGCGACTTTAGACCATGAGAATCTGTGTATGTCCTGGCTAATTTAGAGGCAATTTTAGTACAAAAAACATTATTAATTGAAATTTCTAGATAATGTTTAATGGTAGCCATGTCAAATCTGGCATAGTGAAAAATCTTTTGAATATTATCGTTAGCTAAAAGTTTTTTAAGATTTGGTGCATTATAATTTTTATTAACAAAATGTACTAGGTGAGCATCGCCATCGCCAGCGCTAAGTTGAATTAGGCATAAACGATCTCTGGTAATTTTTAGACCCATTGTTTCGCTGTCAATAGCTATGGAATCGCCAAAATTTATATTATCTGGCAAGTCATTTTGATGAAGATATATAGTCACAATTAATTATTTTATTAGATTATTAGATACTGTTAACTAATTATTTTGTTTTAGTTTTTGAGGTAGTTTTTAGCGATTTTTTTGCAAAATTTTTAAAAATATCAGGTTATATTTTGAAAAATTTTACAAAAAAAAGAGCAAAAACTAGCCAAAATAATAAAACAAAATAATTAGTTAACGGTGTCTAGTATAATAATTTGATTATCTTTCACTAAATTATAAAAGCAACTTTGCCGATTAGTATGGCAAGCTGGCCCCGTTTGATCAACTAATAATAACACACAATCTTGATCGCAATCAAAGCGAAATTCGATTAGTTTTTGAGTATGACCCGAAGTTTCGCCTTTGAGCCAGATTTTTTGACGCGACCTTGAAAAATAATGAACTTTTTTAGTATCTAAAGTTTTTAAAATTGCTTCTTCATTCATCCACGCCATCATCAAAACTTCTTTGCTGTCAAATTGCTGAACAATTGCTGGAATTAAACCGGATTCGTTGAATTTAAGTTTTGAAATTATGTTTTTCATTTATTTGTAGATTTCGTGTAATTTGTTAAACCAAATCTCTTTGGTTGACAAAGAAAAATTTGTTAGTATAATTATTAGTGTGACTAGTAAGTGCTAGAATAAAGTGTGGCGTCCGAAGGGATCAGCAGCCTAACTGTTGTTAGGAAACTCACTCTAGAGACTGGTCACTATCCTCTCGATTTTACTTACCAGCATCTCAAAGCTAAAAATATTCTAATTTTTATCATTTTGCTAAATCTCAAATTTATAATTTTTTAATAATTGCTTAGTTTCTGGATGGCAAGAATCTAGCTTTCCTAAAATTTTAAAGCCATAAGATTTATAATTATTGGCTCTATTATAAATAAATGGCTTTAAAATATTTGCATATGAGGTCTCAACATTTTCAAGGCTATTAATCTCAAAGGCATATCTTCTAAATGCGGTTGCAAAGCAATCAGCGAATTGAAGGCCAGCTAATTGATTGTGTGGCGTTGAATGTATGTGATCTTTATCAATTGCAAAAACATCCCAATTTATCTTAGAATCATTTTTATTTTTTAGCAAAGTTAAGTATGATAAGAAATCTTTTATTCTAGATTGCCTTCTGTTGGAAAAGATTATTTTTGGAAAGCCTTGATTCTTTACGCCATGTTCCTTGATAATCCACGATACTCTTTCAAGTAATAATCTGGCAGTGTACCAATAAAATATATTTTTATCCTTCTTGTATCTATCTATTGTTGATATTGGTATATTATTTTTATTTACGATAATGTTGACAGCTCTAATCGGCAATTTATTGGTAACTAGATAATTGCAAATGAATTTTCTTTGTTCATGATTTAAATCGCTAAAATGTATTGATCTAAGAGGATTGTTTTTGTTTTTTGATATTTTGTTGATTATAGTTCTTCTATGATTCACTAGCGATAGATCGCTTTCTTTTTTGATGATTATGCAAGATATGCCAAACCATTTTGAACTTCTTTCGTTAAATCCCTCATCTCCAGACTCGTCAATATAAATAACAAATGACATTTATGTTTACGAATAAATTAGTCCAGCTTCAAAGCTGCTAAGAATGCACTTTGTGGGATTTCGACATTGCCAATTTCGCGCATTTTTTTCTTACCTTTCTTCTGCTTGTCTAAAAGCTTTCTTTTACGAGTAATATCACCACCGTAGCATTTAGCTGTTACATCTTTACGCATAGCAGAAACGGTTTCACGGGCAATAATTTTGCCACCAATGGCTGCTTGAATAGCGATGGCAAACATTTGTTTTGGAATTAATTCTTTAAGCTTCAAGCAAATAGCGCGACCTCGACTTTCAGATCTGCTTTTATGAACAATTAGCGACAAAGCATCAACTACTTCGCCATTAACCAAAATCGTAACTTTAGCTAATTCGCTTCTTTCATAAGAGTCAATTTGCCAATCAAAGCTAGCATAGCCTTTGGAGCATGATTTTAAGCGATCGTAAAAATCATAGACGATCTCGTTAAGTGGCAGGCGATAAACCAACATGGTGCGATCGCCCATGTAATTTAGTTCTTTTTGCACCCCTCTTTTTTGAGTACAAAGCTCTAAAACATTGCCAAGATATTCTTCTGGGGTCATAATGGTGGCTTTGATCCAAGGCTCTTCCATGAAGTCAATTTTAGTTGGATCTGGCATATCAGCTGGTGAATGAACATTTAAAATTTCACCATTTCTTTGATGAATTTTATAAATTACTGAAGGAGCGGTAGTTATTAAATCTAGATCAAATTCTCTTTCTAACCTTTCTTGAACAATTTCAAGATGAAGCAATCCTAAAAAGCCGCAACGAAAGCCATAGCCCAAAGCCGAAGAAGTTTCTGCTTCAAACTCAAAGCTGGCGTCATTTAGATGAAGTTTAGCTAAAGCATCGCGAAATTTTTCAAAATCAGAAGCATCAATTGGAAAAATACCGCAAAAAACTACTGGTTGATTTTGCTTAAAGCCTTTAAGCGGTTTACTGGTTTCATCACTATTTAAAACTAGAGTATCACCAACTTTACAATCAGCTACTTCTTTGATTTGAGCGTTGATAAAGCCAACCTGTCCAGCTGATAAATCATCGCAAGAAAATTTCTTTGGAGTAAAAAAGCCAACCGAATCAACTTGATAAGAAGCGTTGTTAGAAAGCATTTTAATTTTTTGCCCTCTTTTAATTGAGCCATCGATAATGCGCGCTAAAATAACCACACCAAGATACGGATCATACCAGCTATCAACTAGCAAAGCTTTGAATGGCGCGTTAATATCGCCTTTTGGCGCTGGCAATTTTTTGACAATTGCTTCAAGGGTTTCTTTGATACCAACTCCAGTTTTAGCAGAAACTAAAATGGCCTCCGAAGCATCAATGCCAATAACTTCTTCAATTTGAGTTTTTACTCTTTCGGGATCAGAAGCTGGTAAGTCAATTTTATTTAGAACTGGAATAATTTCGTGGTTATTATCGATTGCCGAATAAACATTGGCCAAGGTTTGCGCTTCAACGCCTTGTGACGAATCAACTACTAAGATTGAACCTTCGCAGGCTGATAAACATCGACTAACTTCGTAGGCAAAATCAACATGCCCAGGAGTATCCATTAAATTAAGCATATAGGTTTGACCGTCATCAGCTTTATATTGCAAACGAACAGTTTGAGCCTTGATAGTAATACCGCGTTCTTTTTCGATATCCATTGAATCAAGAATTTGTGCCTTCATTTCACGAGCATCAATGGCGCCGCATTCTTGAATTAGGCGATCTGAAAGTGTTGATTTACCGTGATCAATATGAGCAATAATTGAAAAATTGCGAATTAGCGAGAGATCTTGAGTCATTAAATATTTTATTAAATCTCTTTATGTGTTAACAGTGCCTAAAATTGAGTCTAAGCTTCGGGCTCGGAACATCTTCTACCAGATTGAGAACCAATTTTGTATGATTTACCTGATTTTAGATCTTCAATTATTTTTAAGAAGCTTTCTGAGGTTAAATCTTCAACATAATCATCATTAATTTGTACGACTGGTGCATTAGCACAAGCTCCTAAACATTCAACTTCTTTGATGGTAAAAAGTTGATCAATAGTTGTTTCATCTAGCTCAATTCCTAGCTTATTTTTGCAATCTTTGAGAATTTTATCGATACCACGTAGCATGCAAGGTGTTGTTTTGCAGAATTGTAAAAGATATTTGCCAACTGGTTTTAAGTTGTACATAGTGTAAAAACTGGCAACTTCATAAACCTTAATTTCTGGCATATCAAGTATTTTGGCGATATGGCTAATAACATCTTTAGAGATCCAGTTATTATTTTGTCTTTGTGCTAAATCAAGTAATGGCATAACGGCCGATTTTTGTCGCTTATCGGGATAACGAGCAATTATATCGTTGGCCTTTTTTTTATTTTCTCTATTGAACTCAAAGAACATAATTAACTATTTTATTTTTTTCCAAACTGCTTTTTTGGCTGCTATTAAAATAACAAATAAGATTATTAAAAATATAATTGATCTAATTCCCATTTTTTTGCGACTCTCAGTTTCTGGCTCTGCTGCCCATTGCAAGAAATTGACTACGTCAATTGCCATTTGCTCTTTAGAGGCAAAAGTGCTTTTATACTCGACATGCAAATCATCAGTAATTGGTTGTGGCATCGATATTTGACGACCTTCAAAATAAGGATTATAGTATTTGCCTTGAGTCATTTCAAAACCATCTGGCGCTTCTTTATAGCCGTTTAGTAGAGAATAAACATAATTTGCACCATCAGGTCTAGCTTTTATAATTAGTGATAAATCAGGAGGAAGAGCGCCACCATTAGCTGATCTGGCTGCATTATCATTTGGGTAAGGATTAACAAATTTGTCAGATGGTAGTGCTGGACGCTCAAACATATCGCCTTCTTCATCTGGTCCGTCGGTAACTTGGTAAGTTGAAGCAATTTGCTTAATTTCATTTTCACTAAAGCCAATTTCGGCCAGATTACGATAAGCAATTCTTTTTAGGCTATGGCAAGCAGAGCAAACCTCTTTGTAGACTTGGTAGCCTCTTTGCGCCGAAACGCGATCAAATCGACCAAAAAAGCCATCAAATTCCCAATTAAGTTGTTTTGGTTTTAAGGCGTGAGTTGCTTTGGGATCATTATCGCTTAATTTTGAGCTACCAGACGCAAAAGCAAAACTACTAATTAAAGTAAGTGTAATAAAAACAATTCTAAACTTCATTAAATCTATATAATTTTTGGTTAAAATTAACTATTTTATTTTTTTTAATCTTTAAACCTTCACTTTCAAGTAAAGCTATTTTTTGGTCAGTGCCAAAAACATAACCGCCAACCTCACCATTATTTTTAACAACTCTATGACAGGCGATATTGTCAAAATCTTGGTTAGCACCAACTATTTTACCAACCATGCGATATGCCTTGCTACCTAATTTATCGGCAATTGCTTTATAGGTTGTAATTTTACCACGAGGAACTTGTTTTAACAGATCATAAACTCGTGACTTTTCGATCATTTTTTACGTTTTAATGATTGATAATGATCATCAATTGATTTTGGTAATGGTAAAGTTTTTTCAAATTTTGGTAATTGCGGCAAAATAATCAAAAAGTAAGTAAAATAATAAAAAGTTGAAATTCTGGCAGCAATAACATACCAACCTTCAGCTGGTGATTGCCCAAGCCAGCCTAAAAATAAGAAATTAACTAAAAATAGCCAATAAAATTTCTTAAATAATGGTCTATAAGCTCCTGATTTAACCTTGCTTTTATCAAGATATGGTAGAGCAAATAAAATAGCAATTGAGCCAAACATCATTAAAACTCCACCTAATTTATCAGGAATTGCGCGCAAAATTGCATAAAAAGGCAAGAAATACCATTCAGGAACAATATGCGCTGGCGTAACTAAAGGATTGGCAGGAATATAATTATCAGGATGTCCCAAAGAATTCGGATAGAAAAATAGGAAATACCCAAAAATTATAAAATAAGCTACAAAACCCACCATATCTTTGATAGTAAAATATGGGTGAAATGGAATGATATCTTTTTTGCTTTTAATTTCAACACCAGTTGGATTATTTGAGCCTGAAGTATGAAGAGATGCTAAGTGAAGCATAACCATAGCAACTATCACAAAAGGCAAAACAAAATGAATTACAAAAAATCTGTTTAAAGTCGGGTTATCAACTGAATAACCACCCCAAAGCCAAGCTACAATGTGTTCGCCAACAATTGGAATTGCCGAAAAAAGATTGGTGATAACGGTGGCACCCCAAAAGCTCATCTGCCCCCAAGGCAAAACATAACCCATAAAGGCAGTTGCCATCATTAATAAAAATATCAAAATACCAAACCACCATAGTAATTCACGCGGTGATTTATAAGAGCCATAAAATAAGCCGCGAGCAATATGAATATAAACCGCTACAAAAAACATTGAAGCACCAACGGCGTGCATATAGCGAATTAACCAGCCATAACGCACATCACGCATGATATGTTCAACAGAATCAAAAGCCATGTCAGCATTTGGTACATAATGCATTGCCAAAAAAAGACCGGTTAAAATTTGAATAACCAAGGCAATACCAGCAATTGAGCCAAAGCTCCATAAATAGCTAAGATTTTTGGGATATGGATGTCTTAAAAGAGTGTTTTCAATTGATGAAATAATTGGCAAGCGATCATTGATCCATTTGGCAATTTTGGATTTTTCAGTAAGAGATTGCTCTAAATCATTTTCAATGTGATTGGACATTTTTTATATATTAATTTAACCAATTTTAATTTTAGTGTCAGAAAGAAATTCATATGGTGGTACTGCTAAATTTTTTGGAGCTGGGCCTTTGCGAATTCGAGCTGATGTATCATAAACTGAGCCATGGCATGGACAAAACCAGCCCTTATATTCTCCTTGGCCACCGATAGGCACACAACCTAAATGAGTACAGATACCGACAGTGACTAGCCATTGTTCTTTACCAGGCTTAACTCTTTTAGCGTCTTCTTCAGGATCTTTTAGTTCAATCAATGGCACCGATTTAGCTTCTTCAATTTCTTGCTTGGTACGATGTTTAATAAAAACTGGCTTACCGCGCCACATAACCTTTTTCTCTTGGCCTTCGGCAATATTTGAAATATCAACTTCAATTGAAGCCAAAGCTTGCACATCGTCTGACGGATTCATGCTATCAACAAAAGGAAGTAAAGCGCAAACTGCTCCAACTCCAGCTGCGGTGTAGGCGGTTGTGGTTAGAAGTTTGCGACGAGATTCGTCTTTTGGCGATTCTACATTTTGACTAGGAGTTGTATTTTGTTCACTCTTAGAAGTTGAAGAATTATTATCTGGCATTGAATTGACTTATTTGGTAGTAAAAAAACGATCTATTTGCATTATTATTTTAATAGCCTTAGAAGATTATTTAGGTTTAAGCAAATTTCAATATCAAATTTCAACTCAATGACAGTTTTAAAAATAAAAAAATTATCTAATGCTCAAAATCTTGAATTGCCAAACTACAAAACGCAGGGAAGTGCAGGAATGGACTTGGTGGCGGCAATCAGTAATGATGTGGTTTTAAAGGCAGGACAGTCAATTTTAATTGAAACGGGCATTGCCATTGCGCTAGAAGAGGGTTATGAGGCGCAAATTCGTCCAAGATCAGGATTGGCGCTAAAAAATGGCATTACTGTTTTAAACACTCCAGGGACAATTGATTCAGATTATCGTGGCGAAATTTGTGTGATTTTGATTAATCACTCACAGCAAGATTTTGTAATAAATCGTGGCATGAGAATTGCGCAAATGATTATTGCTAAATATGAACAAGCTAAGATTGAAGTAGTTAACGATCTTGACGAAACGTCAAGAGGACAAGGTGGATTTGGCTCAACTGGCGTAAATTGATGATGAATTTAACCCAAGCTTTTATTTTTGCTGCTGGCCGAGGGGAGAGGATGAGGCCAGTTACCGACTCAATCCCAAAGCCGCTGGTTAAAATTTTGGGCAAAGAAATTTTGACTTATAGCTTGGCAAAAATTAATCAAATTGATTCGATTCAAAAAATCATTATTAATGGTTTTTATCTTAGCAACCAAATCGAAGAATTTATCAAAAATCAAAAAAACCCAAAAATTATTTTTTCGCCTGAAGTAGAAAAAATTGAAACTGGTGGCGCTCTAGTTCTCGCTGAAGATAAAATTGACTTAAATAAGCCATTATTAATTGTTAATGGCGATATTTTGTGGCGTGAAAAAAACATTTCACAAATCAATAAATTATGGCAAAAATGGTTAAAAATCTCACAAAATGATCAAAATTGTGAGATTTTACTTGGTTTAAAGCTAAAAAACCAATATCACGGCTATGATGGAAATGGTGATTTTGACTTATTGGCTGATGGTAAAATTAATTGCCAAAAAAAGCAAAAAACTCATGTTTATGTCGGTTTAGCTATAATTGATCCAAAAATTTTGCAGCGAAGACCAAATAAAAATTATTTTTCTTTGTCTTATTTTTTTAAAGAGAGGTTAAAAGATGATGGTAGCATCGATAATGTTAGAGGCGTGGAGCTCGATGCTGAGTTTTTTCATATTGGTGATGTTGAAGCGATAAAGCAAAGTGAAGAAATTTTAAAAGGTTTTTGTTGTTATTAACCCGAGCGTTAAATAGAATCTTTATCTTTACTTAATGTTAAAATTATGCTATAATAAGCAGTACACAATTTATTAAATATGGGATTGGTATGATACAAATTAAAGAATCTGGGTTGGAAGAAATAGACCCCCAAAAAAACGAACCATCTTTATCGT
Organism: Alphaproteobacteria bacterium; assembly: GCA_030835905.1. Classification (GTDB taxonomy): domain Bacteria; phylum Pseudomonadota; class Alphaproteobacteria; order Rickettsiales; family UBA1997; genus UBA1997. The sequence continues at coordinate 5,989 of JAURQX010000039.1, read as the reverse complement.
GGTGGCTTGGTGGAAAGGGAGTTGGATTAGGAGTGGGCGCAGCTTTAATATACCTTAATCCAATGTTGTTTTTGCCTGCTTTTATAGCTTGCGCTGCTTACGCAACGATTAATGATCAAAAAGATCGCAGTGACCAATATCCTAGGCACTCTTGGACCGAAAAAGCAAATGCGCTTCAGGCAAGAGTTAATACTTTTGCTTTTTCATCAAAAGATAGAAATCAATTAAGAAATTCAGACGATTTAGTAAGTTCACCACCAGAATCAAATACGCCAAGTACTTCGCCAGAGAAGACGGAGCCGCCAAAAACTTTGAGCGTTCCACAAGCTAAAATTAGCATTCAACTATGAAAATAGCGCTTTATCAGCCAGAAATTGCCGGTAATGTTGGTACGATTATTCGCAATTGCGCTTGTTTTGGTGCTGATTTACATATAATTGAGCCCTGTGGTTTTCCTTTTGATGTACAAAAAATTAAGAGATCAGCAATGGATTATTATGATTTGGTAAAAATTGTTCGACATAATTCTTTTAACGAATTTTATGAAGAGCAGGTGATTGGGGCTAATTCTAGATTAATTTTAGCTACTACTAAAGCAGATAAAGATATTAAGAATTTTAGGTTTACTGATGATGATGTTGTACTCTTTGGTCAAGAAAGCACAGGATTGCCTCAAGAAATTCATCAAAAAGCTAGTGAAAAAATAAAGATCTCGATGAAAGAAAATACCAGATCTTTAAATTTGGCGATTTCTTGTGGTATAATTTTGCATCAAGGATCGTTTAGGAGTTATACTAAGAATGAGAATTAGTATTATTTCTTTCCTGAACTTCTTGCGCAATTTGATCCTGACTTAAATCTGGTCTAACCTCATTTAAGTTTGGTACTTTATGTTCATTACCTTCCATATCTACAATAATTGTAAAGTCATCATCCAATTTATTTTTCTCTAAAGCTATTCCTTCATGAAATTCTTGCTTTAAATCATCAACTCCTAAATCATGCGATATCTCGGCAAATGATTTTTTAGCCGATTGCCAAGTTTTTTTAGCGCGATAAACCACTCTCCCACAAAACCTTACAATTTCTGGCAAGTCTTTTGGCTTAACAAAAAACAAAGCGATAAGTAAAACAACAATTAATTCAACCAATGAAATACCAAACATTTTAAAACCAAAGTTTATCATTTTTCCTAAAAATTCTGTAAAGAATTTTTAAAGACCAATTAATACCATAATTCATCCAAACCTGCCAGTAATATAATCTTGAGTTTTAGCATTTTTAGGATTGGTAAAAATCACATCGGTTTGATCATATTCTTCAATCTTACCCATATTAAAAAAAGCTGTCATGTTAGAAACTCGCGCCGCTTGTTGCATAGAATGAGTGACAATAATAATCGTAAAATTTGTTTTTAACTCATCAATCAATTCTTCAATTTTAGCGGTAGCGATTGGGTCAAGTGCTGAACATGGCTCATCCATTAAAATCACTTCCGGTTCAATAGCAATGGTTCTAGCAATGCAAAGTCTTTGTTGTTGACCACCCGACAAGCCAGTTGCTTGATCATGAAGACGATCTTTAACTTCATTAAACAAGCCTGCTTTAGTTAGACTTTTTTCAACAATTTCATCGAGTTCAGATTTTTTGTTAAAAAGACCATGAATTCTTGGGCCATACGCCACATTTTCATAAATTGATTTTAAAAATGGATTAGGCTTTTGAAAAACCATGCCGACCGAAGCACGAAGCAAAACTAAATCTAAATTTTTGTCATAAATATCTTTGCCATCTAGTAAAATTTTACCCTCAATCTTACAACTAGAAATGGTATCATTCATGCGATTTACACAACGCAAAAAAGAAGATTTGCCACAGCCAGAAGGTCCAATTAAAGAAGTAACGGTGTTTTTTTTAAAATCTAAATTAATATCAAACAAAGCTTGTTTTGTTCCGTAAAAGAGGTTTACTTTTTTAGCTGAGATTTTGTTTGTCATTATTTTGCTAACTTGTTTGTAAATTATGAATTTAAAAAGAATTTTCCCTAGATCACTTTACAAGAGATTTATCCTGATAATAGCCTTACCGATTATTATAATTCAACTAGTATCAGTTTATGTTTTTTACGATACCCATCTTTACATAATTAGTAAACACATGGCTCGTAGCAACATTGAGCAGATAAATTTTATTATCAAAAAATATGATGATTTAAATTTGCAACAATTTGTTAAAAAAATTAATAATTTTAGCAGTATTAATTTTTCAGAAATTAATGAGGATATAAAGTTAAACACCAAAGATCAAGAAGGTTATTTTTTTGATGAATTTTTTGAATTCAAAAATGAATTAAAATTAGAAAAAATAGAATTCTACAACTTTAACGTTAATAAACAACTTAAACAAATCTCCTTTGTTATTAAAACCGATAATCATCTTTTAAGATTTCAAGTTCCCATCAAAAGAATAGCTCCTGCACGTGCCGATATTTTTATTTTTTGGCTAATATTTACCTCACTTTTGGCACTTTTTATTTCAATCACCTTTCTTAAAAACCAAATTAGATCAATCAATAACTTAAAAGAAGTTGCTGAAAAATTTGGTCGTGGCCAAGATGTGCCAAATATTAAGCCAAGCGGCTCAGAAGAAATTAGATCTTTGGCAATTTCATTTATTAGAATGCGTGATCGAGTTTTAAGACAAGTTGCCCAAAGAACAGATATGCTGTCTGCCGTTTCACATGATCTAAGGACGCCACTCACTCGCATGAAACTACAGTTAGCAATGATGAAAAACTCTCAGGAAATCGAGGAACTTAAAACCGATATTAATGATATGGAAAATATTGTTGATGAATATCTTGAATTTACTAAATCTGATGAAAAAGAGCGTCCTAAGAAAATTAATATTAGACATTTCTTAGAAAATGATATAGTAGCCTATTACAATAAAACTGGCAATATTATCAAAGACTCAATCAAGCTCGATGAGACACTGAAAATTTCAATCAGAAAAACCGCCATCAAGCGCTCTCTTATCAATCTCTTAGATAACGCTTTTCGCTATGGTGACATTGTTGAATTAAATTCAGTTACCAGTAGTGGTAATTTAATTATAAATATTGATGATAATGGACCAGGAATTCCAGCCAAAGAAAGACAGAATGTTTTAAAGCCATTTTATCGCAGTGATGATGCACGCAATCTTGACAAAAACATATCAAACAATTACAAAAATAAAGGCTCAGGTCTTGGATTAGCAATTGTTAATGATACTATTTCAGCCCATGGTGGTCGCATTAAATTAGCAAAATCACATTTAGGAGGCTTAAAAGTTACACTTTATATTCCATTATGAAAATTACAATTATTGGTTCAGGTTATGTAGGACTTGTTTCTGGAATTTGCTTGGCTAAAATTGGCCATCAAGTCATTTGCCTAGATAACGATCAAACAAAAATTGACAAACTTAACCTAGGACAAATTCCAATTTTTGAACCGCAACTTAAAGAGCTTTTATCTGAAGTTAAATCTCAAGATAGAATAAAATTTTCTAGCAACTTAAAAGAATCTGTTAAGGATGCTAAAGCAATTTTTATTGCCGTAGGTACCCCGCAAGATGAGGATGGTAGCGCAGATTTAAGCTATGTTTTAAATGTAGCCAAAGAGTTGGTGCAAAATATCAAAGATGAAAAACTTGTAATCACTAAATCTACAGTTCCCGCTGGTACAGGTCAAAAAATCAAAGAACTTTTCTTAGAAATTAACCCCAATCACAAAGCAAGCATTGCTTCAAATCCCGAATTTCTTCGCGAAGGTTTTGCCATTGAGGATTTTATGAATCCAGATCGTATTGTTATTGGCTGCGAAGATCAAAAATCAAAAGAAGTTTTTAAGGAAATTTATAATTATTTCACCCCAGAAAAACTAGTTTTTTGCGATATTATTACTGCCGAACTTATCAAATATGCTTCAAACTCGTTTTTAGCAACCAAAATTTCCTTCATTAACGAAATGGCTGATCTTTGTGAAATTGTTGGTGGCGATATTAAAAAGCTCTCACAGGCTATGGGACTTGACTCAAGAATTGGCAATAAATTTCTAAATCCAGGTCCTGGATTTGGCGGTTCTTGCTTTCCAAAAGATATTTTAGCAATATTAAATGTTGCTCGCCAAAATAATGTTGATCTTTCATTGATTGAGTCAGTTATCTCTTCAAATCAGTCTAGAATTGATAAAATGGTCAAAAAAATCAAAAAAGCTTCAGGTGGTAATATTCCTGATAAAAAAATTAGCCTACTTGGCCTAGCATTTAAAGCCAATACTGATGATATCCGCTACTCGCCGGCTATTGCTATTGCCACAAAATTACTAGAACAAAAAGCAATTATTCAAGCACATGACCCAGAAGCCATCAAAAATTCAAAAAAAGAATTAAAAGAATTTAATAATATTGAGTTTTTTGATGATTTATATCTAGCAATTAAAGATTGTGATATAATTGTTATTACTACCGAATGGAATGATTATAAAAATCTTGATCTTGACAAGATAAAACAACTTACCAACTCTAGAATTATAGTAGATTTAAGAAATATACTTGATTCAAAACTAGCTAAATCCAAAGGTTTTGATTATTCTTCAATTGGTTCACAAAATAATTAAAAATGACAAAACATCTAAAATATAAACTACCTAAACCCGATAATTATAACCCAAATAGCAAAGAACATAAAGAGCTTTTTGAGGTTGACGCTGAATATGATTGCTTTGCACCTTATATCAAAGATTATAAAGATGTTAGAATTAGCACTAATTCAGTAATCTTTAATTATTTTAAAGTTTTTGAAGAAAGTTGCATTAGCCAGCAGAATTTTAAGAGTTATGGCGAAGGTTATAAGTTTTTTCTAAAATTTATCTTTCCCAAATTTAAATTTACTAACAAAAGATTTATATTAATTACTGACGAATGGACCAGCAACTATTATCACTGGCACACATTTAGTTTGATTAGACTTTATGCACTTATAGAGCAAAATCTTGCTAAAGACTCTTTGCTATTTTTACCAAAAATTTATCAAAAATATCCGTTTGTTTTACCAAGTCTTAAAAAATTTGGCATTAAAGAACAGCAAATTGTTTATTTACGAAGAAAATCAAATATAAAAGTTAAAAATCTTTCATTCCCAATCACTACTAGACATCACCCCCAGCTATTATCAAAGGTCAGAGATACCATGATTAACAATACAAAGCTAGATCTTGACTTAGGAGATAAAATTTACATTTCACGCACCAAAAGAATATTGCGTAATGTTGAAAACGAAGATAAGGTGATGGAAGTTTTGCAAAAATATGGTTTTAAAAAAGTTGTTATGGAAAATTACAGCTATGATGAGCAAATTTCAATAATCAACCATACTAAATATTTGATTGGCCCACACGGCGCTGGCATGTTAAATATTATGTTTTTACCAAAAGATGCAACCGCTCTAGAATTGGCTACCACTCAAATTAATACCGATCATACCCATAATAGAGACTTTTATGTTTTATCCAAAATGCTTGGCCATAAGTATTTTTATCAATATTGCGATTATGGACAACATAATCATATATGCAACTTTCATTGCGGTAATATTAATGTTGATTTGTCAGAGTTAGAGAAAAATGTAAAACTAATGTTGAATGGCCTCTAATACTATTTCCATAAATTAAGTATTTATATTACAAAATATTTCAGAGCCTTGTTATAATCACAAAGAAGTTGATTAACCCCCCCTCCGGCATTTTGTGAAAAAGTTGCATTTATAATACCAAACTTCATCTTTAATGGTACATTTGGATAAAGAATTTTTGAGGGAGATTTGATCAGATTAATTGATTAATAATCAATTAATCCATCAAATCGGCAATTATTTTTTAAATTTTAGCGTATCAAGATATACGTGAATTTAAAAAATTAAAATAACAACAAAATTACTAAAATT
>JAURQX010000038.1 GCA_030835905.1 Alphaproteobacteria bacterium | reverse complement strand
GATAACTATTGAAAAAATAAGCCAAAATTTACCGTTTGTATATAATTTTTGAGGAAATTTTGAGCGCTTTTTTTAAAAGTTATCGATAAATATCTGGATATATTTTGAGATAACTATTGAAAAAATAAGCCAAAATTTACCAAAAATTAGCTTAGAACATCGCGCATTGAGTAAAATCCTGCTTTCTTAGCCGTTCCCCAAATCGCTGCTCTAATCGCACCCTTAGCAAAAATATCTCTGTTTGAAGCTTTGTGGGTTAATTCTACCCTTTCACCCTGCCCTGCAAAAATCACACTGTGATCACCTACCACGTCACCACCACGAAGTACAGCAAAGCCAATTTCGTTTTTTTCTCTTGATAAATCTTTGCCAACTCTATGCATTCTAGCATTTTCTTCTAAATCAATGCCTCTACCTTTAGCAGCCGCTGCCCCCAAAGAAAGAGCAGTTCCTGACGGTGAATCAACTTTATTTTTGTGATGCATTTCAACAATTTCTATATCAAAATCATCATGCAAGGTTGATGCAACTTTTTCGACTAAATTAAACAATAAATTAACCCCAACCGACATATTTGATGACCAAATAATCACACAATTTTGCGCATATTTAGCAAATTGCTGTTTTTCATTTTCGTCAAAACCAGTAGTGCCACAAACCAAAATTTTATTATGCTCAGCGCATTTTTTAGCAATTTCTAAACTTAAGGCAGGTGTAGAAAAATCAATAATCGCGTCGCAAGATTTTGTAAAATTATCAATATTATCAGTGATTTCGATGTTATTTTTGCCAAATCCTAGAAATTCACCCAAATCATCACCGACAACATTACTACCAACCCTTGCCAAACCACCCCCTAATTCAGCAATTGGGTCTTGTAAAATAAGAGTAGCAATAGTTCGTGACATTTTACCTCTAATTGCTGTAACTCCGATTTTCATTTATTTAAACTGTTAAATTAATTAGATAGTGCAATACCCCACTTATCACTAAGATATTTTTCAATTTTTGAAACTTCGCCAGCACTCAAGCCCTTTTTAAAAATAATGAGCTCACCTATATAACCGATCATATTGACCCCCACTCTAAATGGTCCTGCAGCTTGGGAAGTTATTTTTCCAGGTTTGTTAATAGATTGGACAATAGTAGAGCCATTCAAATTAACATATGCATTATTACCCTTTTTATGAAAAGTCAAAATAACCTCTTTTTCTGCTATTTGTGAATTATAAGCTGATGTTGATATCCTTCCATTAGAGCAGCAAATGTTAGAAAAATCGAAGTATACAGATCTATCACGCCACCAAAGTGCATGAATCGAAAACCTTGTGTTTCCACCAGCTTCAGGATGCCATAAAACATTAAATGCAGCAGATCCCCCAATATATTTTTGCACTAGAAACATGGTTATTTCATCTTGGGAAAATATTTCATTTCCCTTGGTATTTAATCTTTGTAAATGTTGAGAACCGCTAGAATCATTAAAATATATAGATGGCAAACCATTTATACCAGAAACATCTAAAACAGGTTTATTGCCAGCATCTACTAAATTTATTTTTTGATTACTAGTCTTTATAGGTGTTACATCATTCCAATTTGATATTGAATCTCCATCGCTAAGATTAGCAAGATCAAGACTTGATGCAGAAGTTGCATCCAGCCAAACCGTTAAACCTTTAATAATATTTACTGGGGATTTTTTTGACTTATTTTGAGCGGCAACTAGATTAAATTTTCTAAGAAGCTTTGATCCTTGAGTAACTCCAGCCACTAAAAGACCGATTACTAAAATTACAATCGATAGCTCAACTAATGAGAAAGCCTTTTTTTTCATAAAATTTATTATACTTAAATTATTACAGAACTTTATTAAAATATAAAAAATAAAAAAGTAAGTGATTATTAGAAAAATGGTTATTAAAATACCGATTATATTTTTCACTAAGTTAAATCAACATGACATCTGAAGTTTCAAACAAGCTAGGCAACGACATCAAGCCAGTTTCGCTAGTTAGCGAAATGAAAAAATCTTATCTCGACTATGCGATGAGTGTAATCGTCTCAAGGGCTATTCCTGATGCTTGCGACGGTTTAAAACCAGTACATCGTCGCATTTTATTTGCCATGCATGAAGGCAATTACGATTACAACAAACCATTCAAAAAATCGGCAAGAATTGTTGGGGAAGTGATGGGTAAATTCCACCCCCATGGTGATGCAGCTATTTATGAATCTTTGGTGAGAATGGCGCAAGATTTTTCAATGCGCGTGCCATTAATTGACGGTCAAGGTAACTTTGGTTCAATTGATGATGATCCGCCAGCGGCGATGCGTTACACTGAGTCGCGCCTTGAAAAGATTTCGCACACTATTCTTGAAGATCTTGATAAAGATACGGTTGATTTCATGCCCAATTATGATGGCAATGAAAAAGAGCCAAGAGTTTTACCTGCTAGGTTTCCAAATTTGCTGGTTAACGGTTCGGGCGGTATTGCGGTTGGTATGGCAACTAACATTCCGCCACATAATCTTGGCGAAGTGATCGATGCTTGTATTGCTTATATTGATAATAATGAGATTACTATTGAAGAAGTTATAAATATTGTTCCAGGGCCTGATTTTCCAACTGGCGGTATTATTTTAGGACGCGCTGGTCATAATTCAGCCGCTCGAACTGGCCGTGGTTCAGTGGTAATGAGAGGTAAGCATTTAATTGAAAAAAAGGGCAATCGCTCATCGATTGTTATCACCGAAATTCCTTATCAAGTTAATAAAGCTAGATTAGTTGAAAAAATTGCCGATTTAGTTAAAGAGAAAAAAATCGAAGGCATTTCTGATCTAAGAGACGAATCAGACCGCGAAGGAATTCGCGTGGTGGTTGATCTTAAAAAAGATGCCATGGAAGAAGTAATTGTTAATCAACTTTATAGCTTCACCGAGTTACAATGCAATTTTAGCGTCAACATGTTGGCACTTAATTATGGCAAACCAGAATTATTGAATTTGCTAGATGTTATCAAGATTTTCTGTAATTTCCGTGAAAATGTTACTAATAGAAGAACTAATTTCTTACTTAATAAAGCTAGAGACAAGGCTCATATTTTGATTGGCCTGGCAGCCTCTGTTGCTAACATTGACGAGATTGTTGAATTAATCAAAACTTCAAAAGATGTTACCGAAGCTAAAGAAAGATTACTTGCGAAAGCTTGGTCAGCAAGCTTAGTCGAAGCTTTAATCAATTTAGTGCAAGATAAAGGCAATAAAGTTGAAGGTGGAAATTTTTATTTCACTGAAGTTCAAGCTAAAGCTATTCTTGATATGAGATTAGCTAAATTGACTGGCCTTGAAATGGAGAAAATCCATAATGAATTGAAAGAATTAGCTACTGAAATTGTTGGTTATTTAGAATTATTAGCTGATCGTGGTAAAATGCTTGATTTAGTTAAAAAAGAGATGATTGAGGTTAAAGAGCAATTTGCTACCCATCGTCGCTCAACAATTGAAGATTCTGAATTTGAAGTTGATATTGAAGATTTAATTCCAAAAGAAGATATGGCGGTAGTTGGCACTATGAACGGCTATATCAAAAGAGTTCCGCTTAATTCTTATCGCACACAAAGACGCGGCGGTAGAGGTAAAAGTGCCATGGATGTGCGAGATGAAGATGTTACTACCGATATTTTTGTTACCAATACTCACGCGCCAATCTTGTTCTTCTCAACCAAAGGTCAAGTTTATAAATTAAAAACCTACAAATTACCGCTTGGCACCCCGCAAGCAAGAGGTCGTGCCTTAGTGAATTTGCTACCTTTGGCACCGGATGAAAAGATTAGCACAATTTTAGCCTTACCAGAAGATGAAGAAAGCTGGAAGGATTTAAACATAATTTTTGCCACTTCAACTGGCAATATCAGAAGAAACTCGATGGATCAATTCAAAGATATCCGTTCATCTGGTAAAATTGCCATGAAATTAGACGGCGAAGAATCTTTGGTTGGCGTTAGATTGTGCAAGTCTGATGATGATATTATGCTTTCAACCAAAAATGGCAAATGTATTCGCTTCCAAGTTGAAAATTTACGAGTTTTCCAAAGTCGAAACTCAACTGGGGTTCGTGGTATAAAATTAGAAAAAGGCAATGAAGTTATTGCTATTTCAATTTTGGCTGGCACTGAAAAATTCAATCAAAATAAGGAGCAATATTTAAAAATTGCTACCAATGATAGAATTTCTCTTAAAAATGCGCTTGTTTATAATCAAAATTTAGCTGAAAATAAAGATCAGCAACTTGATTTAGTTAGCTCGCAACCAGTTGAAATTCCACAAATTAAAGATAGCGAATTATCGCAAGATCTAATTCAGCAAATGGCGTTAAAAGAAGAGTTTATTTTAACCATCACTGAAAATGGCTATGGTAAAAGAACTTCTGCCTATGAATATCGCTTAACAAATCGTGGCGGTGTTGGTATCACCAATATTATAACTTCTGCGCGAAATGGTAATGTTGTTGCCAGCTTCCCAGTTGAAGAAAATGATCAAGTTATGCTAATTACCGATCAAGGAACTTTAATTAGAACTGCGCTTGATTCAGTGAGAATTACTGGTCGTAACACACAAGGTGTAACTTTAATCAAAACTAAAGATGAGCATGTGGTTTCAGTGGCAAGAATTGCGCATACTGGGAATAAGGAAGTAGATGAAGCTGAGACTGGCGAAGAAGAACCTATTACTTTAGGTGAATAAAACTTTTACAAAATTGTCCTTTTTGGCTATTTTAGCCACATTAAAATTCACCTAAGTATAAATATAGGCTAAAATTTTAATGAGGCTAAAATTCCTCAAAAAATCCTAATTTTGTAAGCTTTATTAGATTTAATTGGTGAATAAAACTTTTACAAAATTGTCCTTAACAAAATATGAGTTACATTCTTGAAGGAAAAAAAGATAATTACGAAGTGGTAATTGGTTGCGAAATTCATGCGCAAGTTGCTTCTAAATCTAAATTATTTTCCAGAAGTGCCCCCGCCTTTGGAGCTTCACAAAATAGTCAAGTTTCTTTGATTGATGCTGGAATGCCAGGAATGTTACCAACCATAAATGAAGAATGTGTTAAGCAGGCGGTTAAAACTGGCCTTGGGATTAATGCTAAAATTAATTTGATTTCGGTTTTTGATCGCAAAAATTATTTCTACCCCGACCTGCCCCAAGGCTATCAAATTTCACAACTCTACCAGCCAATAATTGGTGAAGGTTTTGTTGAAATTAATTTAGAAGATAGAAGTAAGAAAAAAGTTAATATTGAAAGAATTCACCTTGAACAAGATGCTGGCAAGTCAATTCATGATCAAGATCCAAATCTTTCTTTTATTGATTTAAATCGTTGCGGGATTGCCCTGATGGAAATTGTTTCTAAGCCAGATTTAACTTCACCTTATGAAGCCTCAGAGTATGTAAAAACCATTCGCTCAATTGTGCGCGCCCTTGGAACTTGTGATGGCGATATGGAAAAAGGCAATCTGCGATGCGATGCCAATGTTTCAGTAAAAAAAGTTGGACAAAAAGAGCTAGGTACAAGATGCGAAATTAAAAACCTCAATTCAATGCGAAATATTGCTAGAGCTATTGAGTTTGAAGCAAATCGTCAAATCAAAATTATTGAAGATGGCGGCAAAATTGATCAAGAAACTCGTCTTTTTGATGCCTTAACTGGTGAAACCAGAACCATGCGTAGCAAAGAAGATGCTATGGATTATCGCTATTTTCCAGATCCCGATTTACCACCTTTGGTTTTATCTCAAGATTTTGTTGACAGCATCAAAAAAGATTTACCAGAACTGCCTGAAGCTAAAAAACAAAGATATATTAATGAATTAGGACTTAGCGAATATGATGCTGGGGTCATTACAGCTGATGGCGATTTAACAATCTTTTTTGAAGAATTAATCAAAAATCATCAAGCAAAATTAGCAGTTACTTGGCTCACTGTTGAACTTTTGGGACGACTTAATAAACTTAGTCAAAATCTTGACGAAAGTAAAGTTACCCCACAAAAATTAAGTGGCTTGCTAGATTTAATTAAAAGCGGTGAGATTTCTGGCAAAATTGCCAAAGATATTTTAGATGAAATGGTTGAAAATGGCCAAGATGCCGGTAAAATTGTTGAAGAAAAAGGTTTGAAGCAAGTTTCAAATGCTGATGAAATTGAAAGAATAATTACCCAAGTTCTAAAAAATAATCCAGACAAGGTTAATGAATATAAATCTGGAAAAGATAAATTATTTGGCTTTTTTGTTGGGCAAGTTATGAAAGAAACTGGAGGTAAAGCCAATCCACAAATTGTAAATGACTTACTCAAAAAATATCTACAATAATTTATGAATAGCCCTCTTATTTTTGCTTATGGCTTTGATAAAAAAGGTAGCGGCTTTGAGATAAAAGAAGAATCAATTTTTGATCAAATAAAATCGAACAAACTAATCTGGCTTCATCTTGATGTTGATCATGAAAAAACCAGTTCGTGGCTTAAAAAATATTTTCCTAATCTTGAAGAATTTGTGGTTGAAGCACTTTTGGCTGAAGAAACTCGCCCAAGAATGATGCAGATCAAAGATGATATTTTACTAATCATGCGCGGGGTTAATCTTAATGAAAATTCAACACCCGAAGATATGGTTTCAATTAGATTGTGGGTTAATAAAAACTATATTATTAGCACTCGTAAAAGAAAATTAAAGGCAATTTCTGATATTCAAGAGCAAATTAACCATAAAAAGTCGCCTAAAAATGCAGGTGATTTTGCAAATACGCTAATTACCAAATTATTTAAGAGGATAGAGCCAACTCTTTCAAATCTTGATGAAAGAATTGATGATATTGAAGAAAAAATAATTGATTTTGCCAATAGCAATATGCGTGAAGAAATAGCCAATATTCGCAAACAATCAATAATTTTTCGTCGCTATATGGCGCCACAAAGAGATGCTATTAGTCAACTATCCAGCGCAAATGTTAGTTGGCTTGACCAAAAGCAAAAACAACAAATTCAAGAATCACATAATCATATTGTTAGATATATAGAAGATCTTGACGCCATTCGTGAAAGATCACAAATAATCAAAGATGAATTATCAAATATTTTAGCGGATAAGCTAAATAAAAACATGTATTTTCTATCAATTATATCAGCAATTTTTTTACCTTTGGGCTTTTTAACTGGATTACTGGGTGTAAATTTGGCAGGAATTCCGGGTGCCAATTATAATTTAGCTTTTTGGTTATTCTCGGGCATTTTATTGCTAATTATTACCATTCAAATTTTTATCTTTAAAAAATTTAAGTGGTTTTAATTAATTGGCGCTCAAATTAAAGGTAAGAATATTGTACAAAAGCTACTATATTATTACTCATAGCATAAATTAGTAGATTTTTACTGCAATATTTTCCTTTTATTTTTTGTTAAAAAAATTCGTAATAACTCAAGTATTAAAGTAATTTTTTAAATAAACCTAAAAGAAAAATCTTCTTGCAAAAATCTACTAATTTATGCTCTGAGTAATAACTCAACATAAACAGGGCAATGATCCGAAGCTTTTTCTTGATCTCTAACACCTTGACTATCTATGTTTGCATTAATTATTAAATCGCCCGCCAAAGGAGAAGCTAAAAGATAATCAATTCTAAAACCTTTATTATATTGCCAAGCATTGCCGCGATAATCCCACCAAGAAAAAGTTTGTTGCCCTCCATTAAACTCTCGAAAAGAATCGAAATAGCCTAAATTTAGCAATTCGCGCATTTTCTTACGCTCTGAATCGTGAAATAAAATTTTGCCTTGAGAACTTTTAGCGTCAAAACAATCAATTTCATCAATTGCTACGTTAAAATCGCCACCAAAAATTTGTATTTCATCATATTTTAACAAATTTGCCAAATGCTCTTTAAGCTTTTCAAAAAAATTTATTTTATATTGAAATTTGGTACTTTCTTCAAGAGTTTGACAATCATTCAAATCTCCGCCACCATTTGGCACATAAATTGAAGCGACGCGAATAACTTTATCGTTAATTGAAATTAAAGCTTCAATATAGCGCGCTTGCTCATCTTCAGGAAAATTTGGCAAGCCCTTAACCACATCTTCGATTTTAAACTTAGACAAAATAGCCACTCCATTGTAGCTTTTTTGGCCCAAAATAGCTGAATTATATCCGGCATCTAATAATTGATCAAAAGGAAATTTTTCTTCTTGGCACTTCAATTCCTGTAATAACACAACATCAGGGCTGGAATTTTTTAGCCAAGCTAAAAGATTTGGTAGGCGAGCATTTATCGAATTGACATTAAAGCTAGCGATTTTGGTCATAAATCATGCATAAAATGAAAGCCACGAATATAAAAACCGTTTTCGTAATAAAGAGAATGCGATTTTTCATTTTTGATATATGAATCCAAAACTACTTTATCACATCCCAAATTTTTAGCTTCTGATTTAAGATATGAAATAATTTGCGAACCTATACCTTTGTTTCTTTGCTTTTTATCAACTACCAAATTGCAAAATTGTAAGTAGCGGCCACAGTAATACATGTATGAAACATAATAGCCACAAATTGCCACCATCACCTGATCATCATAGACTGCCAGCATTTTATAGTCACCTCTTTTTATCATTTCTGATGTGGCCTTTTCAAATTCTTGCTGAGTAATTTTAGGATAAAGCTGATTAAGAATCGGCAAGCATTTTATCATATCTCTAAGATTATCCAATTCTTTAAAAATAAGTGAAGTATTTTTTATCATTTTTCAACAAGTCCATAAGCCCAGTTAGTAACTGTTCCGGCTCCCATAAATAAAAGCATATCGCCCTTTTTGGTAATTGATTTTAAGATTCCAGGCAGATCTTTTTCATCGTCAAGCTTAATAACATTTTTTTGCCCAGTATCTTTAATACCCTCGATTAGCGAATCTTGATTAATGCCAACTATCCTATCCTGTCCAGCTGAATAAATTTTTGAAACCACCACATAATCAGCCAAAACAAATGAATTACAAAATTCGTTAAAACAATCTCTAACTCTAGTGTATTTGTGAGGTTGAAAAATACATATTAATTTACCCTTATCACCAAGCAAATTTCTGGCTGCTTCAATTGTTACTTTAATTTCTGTTGGATGATGTGCATAATCATCAATAACAGAAGCACCATGAAAATTGCCAACTTTAGTAAATCTTCTTTTTACACCGTTATAAGTTGCAAGACCTGATTTTATTTGACTTTCTTCAACTTTTAAAAAATCTGCAATTGCAATCGCCACCAATGAATTACTAACATTATGATTTCCATAAACTGGCATTTTAATATTTTCCAATTTACGACCATCTTTAAAAACCACATCAAAAATTGAACCATCATAGCTGGTAACAATATTATATGCTTTTATATCAGCTTCACCTTTAATTGAATATGAAATAAGTTGCGAATTATCATTTTTAAGATCTTCATAAATTTTTCTTACCTCTTCATTATCAATACATAAAGCACATAAACCATCTTGTGGGATTTGATTTATATATTTCAAGAAAAATGCTCGCTGTTTGGCAAAATCACCACCATAAATTTTGCAATCTAAATGCTCTGGCTCAATATTAGTAACTGCACCAATATAGCTAGGCAAATCAACAAAACTACCATCAGATTCGTCAGATTCAGCAACAATGTACTTACCATTACCGATTTTTGAATTACTGCCATAATAATGAATAACCCCGCCATTAACTACAGTTGGATCAAGTTTACCAGCTTCCAAAACCAAAGCAGTCATTGCTGTAGTGCTAGTTTTACCATGAGTACCAGCAATAGTGATTGACTTATAAGATGACATAATAACCGCTAATAGCTGAGCTCTAGTAATAATTTCAATATTTTTAACTTTAGCAGCAATGATTTCTGGATTATCATCTTTAATGATTGAGGTTTTAACCACCAAATCGACATCTTCATCTATATTTTCACCATAGTGACCCAAAATATATTCGACCCCAACCTCTTTTAATTTTGGCGTTAAGTAATTTTCATTTAAATCAGAGCCTTTAACTGCAATATTCCACTCTCTTAAAATAAAAGCCAAAGCACTCATGCCAATACCACCAATACCAACGAAGTGAACTTTTTTACAAGTCTTTAAAAAATTAAGATTCATTTATTTTTTTGATTAGTTTTACAAAATTCACTAATTTTACAAATATCACATTTTGGCTTTTTGGCGATGCAAACATAACGGCCGTGCAAAATTAACCAATGATGAGCATGACTCTGCCACTTTTTAGGCACTTTTTTTAATAATGCAATTTCAGTTTTTTCTGGCGTTTTTTCTTTTACAAATCCTATGCGATTAGATACTCGAAATACATGAGTATCAACCGCAATAGTTGGATAACCAAAAGCACAATTTAGCACCACATTTGCTGTTTTTTGCCCTACCCCCGCCAGACTTTTTAACGCTTCAAAATTTTGTGGCACTTGTGAATCATGTTTTTTGATTAATTGCTCAGATAGCTTGATAATATTTTTAGCTTTTGAGTTAAAAAGACCAATTGTTGAAATATATTTTTTAAGATTTTCTTCGCCTAAATTAAGCATTTTTTGAGGAGTATCAGCAACTTGAAATAACTCTTTGGTAGCCTTATTAACGCCAACATCAGTACTTTGTGCCGACAAAACAACTGCTACTAGAAGCGTAAAATTATTAGTAAATTTTAATTCAGTCTGCGGTATGGGATTTTCTTTATGCCAAATTTCAAAAATTTTATCAATTACTTGCTTGTTCACCTTAAAAATAAATCAACCCTCATTTTCAATTAAACTTTTAGCAGCATTTAAAGCTTCTTGACTAATATCTTCTCCAGATAACATTCGCGCTATTTCATGTTGTTTTTGCTGATAATTAAGTTGAGTAATTATAGTATTTACTTGTGAATCATTGGCAACTTTTGAAATTTGCAAATGCATATCTGATTTTGCAGCAATTTGTGGCTGATGCGTAACCACTAAAATTTGCCTATTTTGTGATAATTTTTTAAGTCTTTGCCCAACAGCATTAGCAACAGAACCACCAATACCAGTATCAATTTCATCAAAAATCATAGTTTGACTAAAATCATCAGAACTAATTGCTACTTTTAGAGCCAGCATAAAGCGCGATAGCTCACCCCCAGAAGCAATTTTTGCAATATTGTCAAAATCACGATGATTTATAGATGCACGAAAATCAACCCTATCAAAACCACTTGGCCTCAATTCAATTGAGTCATCATATACAACATTTACCAAGAATTTAACACTAGCCATTTTAAGAAATTGTAACTCACTTTCAACTTTTTCACTTAATATCTTAGCTGAAAACCTCCTAGAATCACTTAATTCTTGAGCACAAATTTTATAATCTTGCAACAAATTATTTCTTTGCTGCTCAAGACCTACTAAAGATGATTGATCGTAAGTAATTTTTTGAAGTTTGAGTTGCAAATCTTCAAAAATCTTAGGTAATTCATCACAAGAAACATTATGCTTTCTTGCAATTGAACGAATTAAAAACAATCTTTCTTCAATTTCTTCTAGATTATCAAATGTATTAGAAGTTTGAGATATTTGTTGATCAATATCACTTAATTTTTCATCAAGTTGCAAAATCTGTTTATCAATAAGATCATTTAAACCATCCATTTTTTCTTTAGATTCTGGCAAATATTGCTCAACAATATTTTGATTACGTAAGGCAAATCTTTGACCAGAAATCATTTGCGAATTAGCCTCAAGCAGATAAGACTTTAATTCATTTAAAAATTTTAAGATTTTTTCCTTAGCTGATAGCTGTTCTTTTTTAAGTTTTAGCTCTTCTTCTTCTCCAACTTTAACTTCCACCTTCAACAACTCATTAGTTACATGCTCAAGATAGTCTTGTTCTCTTTGCAAAAAATCTTGCTTTTGCTTAATTTCATTAATTTTACCATCAATATCTCTAAATTCTTGATAAATTTTGGCAATTTTTTGCAATTTTTCACCATTTTTTGCAAAGCCATCAAGAATTTGCAAATGACAAGCTGGATTTAGCAAGCCCCTTTGATCATTTTGACCATGAATTTCTACTAAAAACTCACCAATTTTAGCAAGCAGATTAACTCCTATTGCATTATCATTAATATAAGCTTTTGAAGTGGAATTTTCTTTGAGAGTGCGGCGAATTATTAAAGTTTTTTCATCGCCAAGCAATAGATCATTTTCTTTTAAAAATTGCCTGCAAGGCAAGTTATTTGAAATATCAAATTCGGCAACAACTTGCGCAAAATCTTTACTTTCTCCAATTAAACGAAAATTTGAGCGAAAGCCAATTGCCAAACCCAAGGCATCAAGCAAAATTGACTTACCAGAACCAGTTTCGCCACTTAAAATACAAAGACCAGTTGCAAAATTGATTTCAGCCTTTTTGATTAAAACAACATTATTAATTATTAGTGATTTAAGCATTTATGAATAAATTTAAGCTAGACAAAAAATTAGCTGATGACTGTTTTTTTATAGATAACCTTCAATTTTCTCAACTATTATTAATGAATGATAGTAATTACCCTTGGTTTATTTTAGTACCACAAAAAAATAATTTATCTGAATTTATTGATTTGAACTTTGAAGAACAAAAATTACTTTTAAAAGAAATTAATTTAATCAGTAAAATTTTAAAAGAAGATTTTGATATTGATAAGATAAACATTGCCAGCC
This sequence comes from Alphaproteobacteria bacterium, assembly GCA_030835905.1. GTDB lineage: Bacteria > Pseudomonadota > Alphaproteobacteria > Rickettsiales > UBA1997 > UBA1997. The sequence continues at coordinate 23,902 of JAURQX010000038.1, read as the reverse complement.
TTGGTAACGTCGTAAAACAATTGCATGTTCACATAATTGGTCGTAAAAATAATGATATTTCGTTTCCAAGACCAGTCTGGGGAAGTGCTCAAGCAAAATCTTACACAAAAATAGAAGCGAATAAAATTATTGAACTCATCAAAACAAAATTAAATGAACAAAGAAATTCTCATTAAAAAATTGTTATATCGCTCAAACTATCGCGGTTGTAAAGAAACTGATTTTTTGATTGGCAATTTTGCTAAAGCCAAAATTAATCAATTTAAAGATTTGGCACTTTATGAAAATTTTCTAGCTGAAAAAGATGGTGAAATTTACGATTGGATTATGGATAAATATCAAGCACCAAAACAATATCAAGAATTAGTTAGACAAATTCAGGATTTTCACAAAATTTAGTAAAAAATTAATTAAACATATGAAAATTTTTACTAAATTGCTTCACAACACAAAAAAAATAGTGCGCATAATCCAAAAACCCTCGATCAGCAAAATTAATTTTATTTATGCATTTTCAATATTTGCAAAGAGAGTAATTTTATTCTATATATCAGATCAAGGTTCTTTTTTAGGAGAAGAGGGGAAGTTTTTTCATGGCAACAGCTCTGACTTTATGAATCAAGCCCATAAAGTTCCTATGTTAATGTGGATGTCAAATGCTTTATTGAAAGAAGATTTTTATCAAAAAAAATTTAACAATGCTAGTTTAAAAATTAATCAACCTATATCCCATGATAATTTATTTCACTCGATTTTAGATTGCTCTGGAATTGAATCAACCGTCATCAACCAAAACCTAACAATTTGTCAATAATGAGCAAATTTCTACTACCCATAATTTTTTTAATAACAACTCTACTATCAAGCAATGCTAAAGAGATAAGCAAAAAAGAAGAATATGTGGTTGTTTTACACGGCATTGCTAGATCAAGTGATAACATGAAAGAACTAGCTAGTTTTTTGGGTAAAAATGGTTATGAAGTTATCAATATAGATTATCCTTCAACTTCGCATAAAATCGAAGAATTAACCGACATCGTAAATTTAGAAATGTCAAAAAAAATAGTTGATCAAAAAAAGATTAACTTCGTAGGTTACTCAATGGGTGGATTAATCGTTAGGGCTTTAATTCATAAATTTAAATATAAAAATCTAGGAAGGGTTGTTCAGTTAGCACCTCCAAATCAAGGTAGCGAGGTAGCAGATTTTTTAAAAGATTTTTGGCCTTACAAAAAAATATATGGACCCGCAGGTCAACAACTAATAACCAATCAGAAAGATTTTGACAATATTTTTGGTATAGTTAATTATGAACTAGGAATCATTGCCGGCAATTCATCAATTGATCCAATTTCTTCATTTATTATCAAGGGAGATGATGATGGTAAGGTTGCAATTGAAAAAACAAAATTAGAAGGCATGAAAGATCATATTATTATCGATGCTTCTCATACCTTTTTTCCAACTAATAAAAAAGTTCAAAAACAAGCCCTGTTTTTCTTAAAAAATGGCAAATTTCAACATCAAACACCTTAACTTTAGGCGCCTTTAATAAAATCAAAAGATTCTATGCAAAACCAAACTCACCTCTTAGGCTCAAAAAATTTCATGTCACTTTTTATAACCCAATTTCTTGGCGCTTTTAATGATAATGTATTTAAGAATGCTTTTTTGATTTGGTTTACTTATGACATTGCCATCAAACTAAACATGGATGCACAATTGATGGTAACAATTGCCTCAGGATTATTTGTTTTACCATTTTTTATTTTTTCGGCATTAGCTGGTCAAATTGCCGATAAGTTTGAACAGGCTAAAATTACTAGAATTATAAAATTTGCAGAAATTATAATCATGTCTTTTTCTTTCATTGGCTTTTATTTTGAAAACATAAGCTTACTATTAACTTTAGTGTTTTTAATGGGAACTCAATCAACTTTTTTTGGGCCAATAAAATATAGCCTACTTCCCAAAATTCTTCAAAAAGATGAGTTAATTAGTGGCAATGCCTTAATTGAAGGCGCTACTTTTTTAGCAATTTTACTTGGCACAATTTCTGGCAGCATTTTAATAACCACAAAAAAAGGTATAGAATTTATAAGTCTAGCAGTTGTATTATTGGCTATTATTGGATATATTGCTAGTATTTTAATTCCAAAAACCAAAATTAATGATTCAAAACTAAGAATTAGCATTAATATTTTTTCACAAACTTGGCATATAATTAAATACGCAAAAACTGAAAAGACAGTTTGGTTTTCAATAATTGGCATATCTTGGTTTTGGTTTATCGGCCTGATTTTTTTATCACAATTTCCAATTTATGTTAAAAATATTATTAATGGTAGTGAATTTATCGTAACCTTATTTTTAGCAATTTTTTCCCTTGGTATTGGAGTTGGCTCAACAATGTGTAATAAATTACTGAAAGGAGAAATTAATGGTAGGTTAGTGCCATTTGGCGCAGCCGGGATTTCTTTTGGAATCTTAATTTTTTACCTTAGCAGTAAATTCTATCAAACCCCAGCAAATATTATAGGCTTCTTTGAATTTATCAGCAACATAAATGGCTTAATAATCTCTTTTAGTCTTGCAATAACTTCTATTTTTTCAGGAATATATATAGTACCTTTATATACAATGATGCAAGATAGATCACCTGTTAAATATTTATCTCGAATTATCGCCGCCAACAATATTTTAAACGCATTTTTTATGGTTTTAGCTAGCATTTTTATAATATTATTAGCAAAATTGGGTCTTTCTATTTTACAAATTTTTTTAATTATCGCAATATTAAATATTATTATCTTCGTTTTTATAAAAAAAATTGTAAAAGCTTTTAAGCCCTGTTAACAAAGGTTATTTATAACAAATTCTATTGTTAGATATATTTTAGGAAATTAAATCATATTAGACTTCTTGTATAGCCATAAAATTTTGAGGAATTTGGCAGTTATGCAAGAAGTCTATTCTTCATCTCTTTGGATATGAGTGATCTAAAAATTAGATTTGGTATCAAAATAACACCAACAAAAAACCTTAACTTTAATAACCAATGCTAAAGAACTTTCTTAAAATAATTTTAACTAAGCTTTATAAAATCGAAATTAGTGGCCTAGAAAATTACCAAAAAGCTGGAAAGCGTGTTTTAATTATTGCCAACCATTTATCTTTTTTGGATGCAGTTTTATTGGCGGTTTTTTTGCCTGACAAACCTTTATTTGCTATAAATACAATTATTGCAAAAAAGTGGTGGATTAAGCCATTCTTATCTTTAGCTCAAACTTTTGCACTTGATCCAACCAATCCTATGATTGTAAAAAAATTGATCAACGAAGTTAAACAAGATAAAAAATGCGTTATTTTTCCCGAAGGCAGAATTACAGTTACCGGCTCTTTAATGAAAATTTATGAGGGTCCAGGCATGATTGCCGATAAAAGTGATGCAACAATTTTACCGATTAGATTAGATGGCGCTCAATATACGCCATTTTCTCGCTTAAAAGGTCGAGTCAAAATTCGTTTTTTACCAAAAATCACCATCTCAATTCTACAACCACAAAAATTTGATATTGATCAAAATATAACCGGTCGCCTACGCCGCGCAGCAAACGCTGATAAGCTTTATGACATTATGACTGAGATGCTTTTTGCTAGCTCAGATTATAAAAAAACCTTATTTAGCTCATTACTTGATGCTAGTAAAGTTCATGGCTTAAATCATCAAATTATTGTCGATATCAATAAAAAGCCCCTAACTTATTTTCAGCTAATTGCGCGCAGTTTTATTTTAGGCAAAGCTTTGCAGCATCAAGTAAAAAATGATGAATATATTGGCTTGATGCTACCCAATATGAATTCAGCGATTATTAGTTTTTTTGCACTTCACGCTTTTAATCTAGTGCCAGCAATGCTTAACTTTTCAACTGGTGGCGCTAATTTTATTGCCGCTTGTCAAGTTGCTAAAATTAAAAATATTATTACATCCAAACAATTTGTTGAAAAAGCCAAATTAGAAAAGTTAATTGATTTAGCCTTAAATAATAAAATAAAAGTTATTTATCTCGAAGACACAGCACTAAAAATTAATATTTTCGACAAAATTTCTGGTTTTTTTAAGGCAGTTTTTCCTAGCAAATTCTACCAAGCAAATAATTATAGCGAACCTTGCGTTGTTTTATTTACTTCTGGCTCAGAAGGTGTTCCAAAAGGTGTGGTTTTAAGCCATAAAAATATTCAATCTAATCGTTTTCAGCTGGCATCACGCGTTGATTTCTCAAGTCGTGATACAGTTTTTAATGCTTTGCCAATTTTTCACTCATTTGGCTTAACTGGTGGCACTTTATTACCAATCCTTGCTGGGATCAAAACATTTTTTTATCCATCACCTTTGCATTACAGAATAGTTCCAGAATTAGTTTACGATACTAATTCGACAATTATGTTTGGCACCAACACTTTTCTTGCAAATTACGCTCGCTTTGCGCATCCATACGATTTTTATTCAATTCGCTATGTTTTTGCTGGCGCTGAAAAGCTTGACGAAGAAACCCGTAAAATTTGGTCAGAAAAATTTGGTGTAAGAATTTTTGAGGGATACGGAGCCACAGAAACATCTCCGGCACTTTCCACTAATACCCCAATGCATAACAAAGCTGGCACAGTCGGTCGCCTAGTGCCTGGTATTAAAACTGATTTGCAGAAAATTGATGGGATTGATGAAGGTAAAAAACTTTTAGTTAAAGGGCCAAATATCATGAAAGGCTATTTATTAGCTGATAATCCTGGAGTTATTAAAGAGCCAAAAGATGGGTGGTACGATACTGGGGATATTGTGGATATTGATGATAAAGGATATATAACCATTAAAGGTCGCGCTAAAAGATTTGCCAAAATTGCTGGCGAAATGATTTCTTTAACCGCCACCGAAATCAATCTTTCCAAGCTTGATCCAGCCTTTGCACATGCAGTTATAGCAATCCCAGATGCTAGAAAAGGTGAACAGCTAGTTTTAATCACTACCAACCAAAAACTAACTCGAAGCCATATTCTAAACTATTTTAAAGAAAATCAAATAAGCGAACTCTCTGTTCCCAAGGATATAATTTTTGTTGAAAAATTACCGCTACTTGGCACTGGTAAAATTGATTATGTTGCAGCTGGAAGTTTAGCTACAAAATTATTTAATTAAAATAATTGACTAATTGATGATTTTATTTACAATTATCCCATTTTTAAATGGGTCTTGATATAAGCACTATTAAAAATCTTCATAATATGAAAAAAACATTTTTTACAACCCTCTTTAGCTTGATATTAACCATAAATATAGCGCAAGCTTTTGATTTACAAAAAGCAGTTAATACTGTTGGTCAAGTAGCTAACAACCCAAAGAGTCCAGCTGCAAAATCAGTTAATAGCGCCATCAAAGATCCTCTTGCAAGACTCGAAAAACAAGCTACCCAAAGAATTGATCAAGTAATGTCGAAAGTTGAAAATAAAGTTGATCAAGCCACCTCAAAAGTCGAAGAAAGAATTGAGAAATATGAGAAAAAAATTGAACAGCTAGAAAAAACTACTGACAAAATGATCGACACCTTTAACAGCTTTGACGCAAAAAAATTAGATCAAATTGCCAATTTAGCTAAAAACATTGGAATCGCTATTGCTGGCTTTTTTGCTCTTATGGTAGTTTTATTAATTTTAGTTTTTATCCAACTAATAAGAGTTAATAAAAGGCTGATTTTGTTAAAAAAATAGATGTTTTTTACCGTCTTATTTCATGAATTAGCAATTAGCTCCAAAAATTTTAACAAACCTCTCTCAAGCTTTCTCTTTTTTATTATCTTCATTTTTGTTGCTGGACTTTTGCAATCCAATAACAGCGAAATAGATCAACAAATATTCTTTTGGCTAGCAACAATTTGTGTAATAGTTTTTTCGTCAGCAGACTTTTTAAAAAATGATTTTGACAGTGGTATGCTTGAGCAAATGGCAATTGCCTGCTATAATTTTGAGATTTTTATCTTTGCCAAAATCATCGCTAACTGGCTTAATTACTGCGCACCAATAATCCTTACCTCATTTTTTATAAATCATAATTTTGATTTTGTCATCATCACCATTATTGCCAGTTTTACTATTAATGTTATTTGTTGCTTTTGCGGAAGCTTTTCTTTGCTCGGCAATTCATCACCTCTAATTTCTATTATCGCCCTACCCCTAATAATTCCAATAATTTTAATGTCTCAAGATAAGAATTTGGCAATTAATATCTTAAGTCCATTATCATTAATCTTATTTTTACTATTATCTTTTTTAACCGCCAAAATAGTTAAAATTTTTTTAGATTAGTAAATTATCAATAAGTCTAACATCGCCAACAAAGCCAGCAAAAAAGATACGTGATTTAGTACTTTGGTTAATTTTAACAACAAGTTGCAAATCTTCTTCTTGCCTTATTTCAAGATAATCAATTTTTCTAAAACCATTTTTTAAAAAATGATTTTTTGCATCACTTAAAACTTCTGCTAATTCTAGATTAAAATTATTTACTAGTTTAGATCTAATTTCTCTCAAAATTTGCTGAATTTTTATGGCTATTTTTTTATCTTCGTCACTCAATAAAATATTGCGCGATGATAAAGCCAAACCATCTTCTTGCCTTTGGGTTGGAAAACCAATGATTTTAATTGGATAATTTAGATCACTAGTCAGTCTTTTAATAATCTGCAATTGCTGAAAATCCTTTTCACCAAAAATAGCAAAATTTGGCTGAATTATATTAAATAGCTTGGCAATTATTAAACATACGCCGTTAAAATGACCCTTTCTAGTTACGCCACACAAGCAATTGGTTAAATTAGGAATATCAATATTGATTAATGGCTTATTTTTATAGATCTCCTTATCATCTGGTACAAAAACAATATTAACCCCCTGCTCTTCAAGCTTTCGACAATCCAAATCAACCTGCCTTGGATATTTTTGAAAATCATTTGAATCATTAAATTGTTGACGATTAACAAAAATAGAAACCACCACTTTATCAGCCACCTCTCTTGCTTTTTTAACCAAAGATAAGTGACCTTCATGCAAACAGCCCATTGTTGGCACTAAAGCAATTGATTGCTGATTGGCTTTTAATGTTGATAATTCGTTGCGAATTTCTGCTATATTTTTAATGATTAGCATAATGAAAATATTAAAACTCTAATAATTTGCGCTAAATCTTTACTTTCCTTAATGCATAAAAAACCACTTTCGCCAAAAATATCTTTAACTTCTAGATGTTGCTCAAAACCAATTTCAACAATTATTTTACCATCTTTTTTTAAATAATCTTTAGCTTCCTTAGCTATTTTTCGATAAAAATCTAAACCATCAACTCCGCCATCAAGGGCAATAATTGGATCATAAGCAACATCTAAATCTAAATTTTTTAATTCTTTGGTTGGAATATAAGGTGGATTTGAAATAATCAGATCAAATTTTTGATTAATTTGCGAGAAAAGATCAGACTCAACAAAATTGATACGATCATCTACTTGCAAATTCTTAGCATTTTTTTTGGCAGTTTCTAAAGCTAATTGCGATATATCAACTCCATACGCCTTAGCATTATTATAAAGCTTAAGCAATGATAATATTAAACATCCAGAACCAACACCGAGCTCTAATATTTCAAAATCTTGGTTTTGATCTTTATAAATTGCTAAAACTGTTTCGATTAAAGTTTCGGAATCAGGTCTGGGATCCAGCACATGTTGGCTAACAACAAAGCTACTCTCAAAAAAATCTTTTTTACCAATTATTTTAGCAACTGGCATTGATTTCGCTCGCAAATCAATTGCCTCTAAATATTTTTGCGCCACGACTTCATCAATTTCCAAATCTCGACCAAATATTATCTGCTCTTTAGTAAGATTGCAAACCTTTACCAAAAGCAGCAATGCATCACTATTCCAGCTCTTAATACCAGATTCTTTTAAGGATAGACGAGATTTGACCAAAATATCAGAAACTTTTATCAACTGCAAGCTTTATTTTGATTAGCACAAAATCTACAAATCTTCAATAATTTGCCTAAAAGATATATTGTTGATTATATATTCTAGATTTTTCTCACGAGAAATTGTAAATTTGATAATGTCACCAGCTAAATCTTCTTGCGCTTTTTGCATTTCTTCAAGATTTTGATTAGAATCAGATTCAACAACATCGCCAGCAATATCCTCCATTTGATTGTTTTCATCAGAAATTTCAGTTTCACTATGTACTGCATTATTAACACTATCAACATTGCTATCTGATTCTACAGGACTAGTATTATCTTGCGCATCAATTGTTACCTCTTGATCACTATCTAGATCTTGCTTATTTTGATTAACTTCGCCTTTTTCAATCGACGATTCTTCCAAAAGCTTAGATTCTTTTGTCATAATAATTTTAGATTGATCTTGAATTCGATTATTTACAACATCCCTAATTTTCTCAGAAATCTTAATCAAAAAATTATTATACAAATTATCACTTTTTGCCACAGATTCTTGAATCATAAGATCAGAACCCTCAACAATATCAGAGGTTGAGTTATGAGTTAAGTTTTTTGCTTCAGATGTTATATACTCAACTAAATTAGACTTGCCATCAACCTCAACTTCAATAGAGCCTGACATTTTCGGATCATCAAAGTAATTTTGCATTTTGCCTTTTAGAAAAATTTTATATAAGCTATTAGCAATTGTAAATTTTGTTATATCAAGCGACTTGGTAAAGCTAACAGGAATTCTAGCGATTTTTGTAGGATCAGAATCAATTTTGTAGCTATCAGCAGAGCTATTGGGAACCAATTTATAATTAAGGCTAATTTCAACATCGCTAGCTATTGAATTAATTTGATCAACAATATTACCTTTGTTGTTTGCAATATTTGCTAAATATTGAGATTCGTCTAAACCACCAATATTACCATCTACCGCATCACTTAAGTTAACTTCCTCAAGCTGAGCTTTATCATTAGAAGGAGCATTGACATCATCAAGCGTCAAATCAGTCTTTTTGGATGGATTTTGTGGCAACGATAATTCAACTTGTTCTCTATTCTCAGTTTTTTTATCTTGCGCCAGCTTATTATCAATTTTATCTTTGGTATTTTTTTCATCTTCTTCAATCTTAGCATCATTTTTAGCTAATTGATCAATTGCTTCATCATTAACTAATTCATTAAAATCTTGATCATCAACTTGATTAGAAATATTTGGCAAAATCTTTAAATCACCATTTTCTAAAGAGCTAGTAATTTCTGGCTCAAGACCATCTCGATAAAGACTAGTTAAGTTAATTGAGCTTACATCTTTTATCGAAATATCAAAATTAGCAGATATTTCACCTGACTTACTAGATCTTGAATTGATGCTAAATTTAGCTGGGCCAGAACTAAAAATTAAATTTTTAGTTGCTAATGAGGTTATTTTAAAACCATTATCACTATATTTTATCGAAAAACCATCGGTCAAAAAATCAATATTAATTTTAGGTTCAGCTATAAATGATACTTCGCCAGCTTCGGATGACTTTTCGTTGTATAAAACATTTCCAATTTTACTAACCGCAAAGTTATTCTTAAATAATTCTGCCTCAATCTCTAAATTTTTAATTGTAAATTTATGAGATGACAAACTATCAAGAGGCAAAGTAAAGGTTAAATCGTAAATTGCTATTTTTTGCTTTAAAGGAAAACCATATGAATTAACACTTCTTGATGAAACGTAAAACGCATTATCTTGGATTATTTTTTCAATTTGAGATTTGAACTGATTAGCTTTAAAAAACCAAAAACCGCTAAATCCAGCACCAGCCAAAATTAGCAAAACAAAAAGCCTGATAATGAATTTTTTAAACATTTTAACAAAATATAATTAAAAATATTAACTAGCTAACCAACCGAAACATTGCGCGTTTCACTTGGCACTTTAAGCACAATTCCATCAAGCTCTTTGGTTAAAATAATTTGGCAACCAAGTCTAGAAGTTGGCGTCAAGCCAAAAGCTAAGTCCAACATATCTTCTTCATCTTCAGAAGGTTCATTTAACTTGTCAAAATAATCCTGCTCTAAAATTACATGGCAAGTTGAGCAGGCCAAAGACCCTTCACAAGCCCCTTCTAAATCAATATCATTATTATGAGCAGCCTCTAAAACCGTTGTTCCAACTGGCACCATAAACTCTTTTCTGCCATTAGCAGTATCAAAAATAACCTTAACTTGATCAGACATTTTTTGTAAATTTATATTAGAAAAATTTTGTAAAAATGATTAAAACTTCGCTTATTAAATAAATCAATTAAAATTAAATATTGTTTCGATTGGCACATGATCAGAAGGCCTTTCTTCAGCTCTAAACTCTTTATAAATATTAGTAGAGCATATATTATTTTTTAAATTTGGCGTTGTCCAAATATGATCTAGCCTTCTACCGCGATCAGATTCTAAAGCATTTCTGGCACGATAACTCCACCAGCTATATAATTTTTGACTTTCATCAACAAATAAACGATGTGAGTCGACCCAATCTAAGCTTTTTTGCAAATTATTCATCTTTTCAACCTCAATTGGCGTATGCGAAACCACATTTAATAATTGTTTGTGCGACCAAACATCATGCTCCAAAGGTGCTATATTCATATCGCCAACCATAATAATTTTTTGATTTTTTTGTGATTTAAAAAAATCACCCATCCAATCAACAAATTTTAATTTATGATCAAATTTATCATTTAGATTAACATCAGGAATGTCACCACCTGCTGGCACATAAAAATTATGAAGCGCTATTTTTTGCCCAGCAATTTCAAGATCAAAAGACAAATGCCTTTTGTGACTATAGCCCAAAATATCAATTTTTTGTGGATTAGAAAAGGGAATTTTTGATAAAATAGCCACCCCATTATAAGATTTTTCACCACTAAATTCAATATAATCAAAGCCTAAATTTTTTATTTCATCAACCGGAAACAACTCGTCAACCACCTTAGTTTCTTGCAAACAAATTACATCTGGCTGATTTTTCACCACAAATTTCTGCAATAATGGCAATCGCAACCTAACCGAATTGATGTTCCACGAGATTATTTTATAGCAATTCACTGACTGTTTCATTGTAATTTTAAAATAAATAATTTTTTGCTTTGACTTAAATTATATGTGCAACGTTTTTTTTATTATTTTTTTTAATTTGACAAAACTGTATTTATATGATACAATTTTAAGCAATGACAAGTTTAATTAAAATTAAAAAATTTGGTATGACAAAAGAAAATATTCAAGAAAACATTCTATCATCATCAAGAGCTATAGCTTTCCTCAAAAATAAAAGTAAATTAGAAAATTCTTTAGTTAATCAAATTCTAAATTCTTTTCAAAAAGATTTTGGCATTTATTTGGCGCACCCAGCAAATAGTAAAGATAAAGATGCTTATAGACAAGTTGAGCATAAAAACTTAGACAGTTTGCTCACAATGAAAGCTTCCGAGTTATATAGCAGGCAAAATAAGGCAACTTCATTATCAAAAATGTGTGAAAGACAAATTGAAGAATTAGAAAAAGATAAAACCTTAAACCCAAAATCAAAAGGTAAATCAAATTTTCATCAACTTAATCAAGATGATATAGCCAATTTAAATCGCCTAAAAAACTATCTAGATAATGAGAGCAAAATATGCCAAGCTTTATCTAAGCAAAGAACTAAAGAAAAAAAATTACCATTGAGTAATCTTGGCAATAAAGTGAGAAGATTTTTTGGGTTTCCTAAAAAATTAGATACTGAGCATAACCCAGATATTCAAACAATTTTAAAAAGCGAAAAAGTTCTGATTTCAAAAATTGAAGTAGACAATTTAGTCATAGGGATTGGACTTAAAGCGCTACCAAATGTTGATCCAAATAACAACACTCGCAACAATAATAGAGGTGGAAACTCTCAAAGACCAGGACCAGATGGCAATAATCCAGAGTTACCTGCCTTTCCAAAAGTACCGAGTGATCCACCAAAACTAGTAGAAATTGATAAATTATCAAAAAACGAGGCAGGCTTATTAAAAGGCTAAAGTTAACTCAAACTCTTTTTTATCGATTTTAATTTAATAATAAATTCATCATTTTAGTAGCTATTTTAGCCACAAATTTTTGCAACAAGGCAAGCTCAACCTAATCAAATTTATGTTCTACGAGATTATTTTCATGTAACTTTACTTATAAAATTATTAAAGATCTTGGGTTTTAAACTGATCAAAAAATTTGCAAATTATCTCTTCAATGGTCATGAAGTCTGCAATAATTTGAGGATGAAAATTCATACTATTATAATCATTACTATTTTTTGAATCTTTTTCAAATAACATAAAAAAACTTGGACTTTTATTGCCAGAATCATCTTGCAAATAAGGCGGTATGTATAACGGAATTTTATGACATAATGAATCTCGATAAGTTTTAACATATTCATCATGCCACTCATCAACACTTTCTAGATATTCTCTAAATTCTTCTTTAAGCATATCCCTTATATATAATCGGTCTGTTTTTTTTGATTTTTTATTCTTATTAAAAAGATTTACGTGACTATCAGATATATCTAAATCATTCTCAATCTTGTATATTAAAGCCAAATTATCCAAAACCCCGCAAATATTAATGCAAAAAATTTGCAAATTCATGACTAATCTGTCAATTATATCAGCATCAAGCAACTTATCTTGATTTGGAGGAAATAAGGAAAAAATATTTTCTATAGCACTTGCCATATAGGAAACTCTCCTCATTATTCCTCGCTTAATATAAAATTTTGATAAATCTTTTTTTACTAAAGAGTTATGCAGTTTTTTATATATATTTGACTTCCTTGTATTAATTAGAATAAATTCTTCTGATAGCTTTTCTAAACATTCTAGACTATACATCGCTTATTTTAAACCCAACCTCAAAAACACTGGTTTTGGCTGATTAATCTCTTGCCCTTCAGCCAAAATTTCAGAAATATTAACTAAATTTCGTTTACCCGCTTCCAAATTTAGTAAATCCAGCAATTTTTCACTTGATTTTGGCATAAATGGTTGAAGCCAAATAGCAATTTTTCTTACCGCATCTGCAGCAATATAAAGAATCTCTTGCATTTCCTTAATTTTTCCTTCTTTTTTTAAGCTCCACGGCGCTTGATCATTAAGCTCTTTATTAATTTGACTAGCAAATTCAATTATTGCCTCCAAAGCTTTGTCAAATTTCAATTCGTCAATTAGTTGCGGGATTTGTTGCTCAAATTTTTGACAAGATTTTTGATAATTTTGTAAAGACTCATGAGCAATTGGCGGGATTTTTGCTTCACAATTTTTGAAAATCATCGTCAAAGTTCTTTGCGCTAAATTGCCAATATTATTGGCTAATTCAGCATTAATTCTTAATATAAAACTTTCACGAGAATAATCGCCGTCATTACCAAATGGCACTTCGCGCATTAAAAAATAGCGAAAATAATCAATCGCCAAATCTTCATCGACTCCCAAGCTTTTAAGCCACTCAATTTCTTGATACGGATCAATAACATTGCCAACTGATTTTGAGATTTTTTGCCCTTCATTGGTCCACCAGCCATGGGCAAAAACTTTGTGTGGTAATTTAATATTAACCGCCATCAAAAAGGCTGGCCAGTAAATAGCGTGAAAGCGTAAAATATCTTTACCAACAATATGAATTGGAGATTCTTTTGCATTTAGCCAAAAATCTTGATATTTTTGTTTATCTTCAAAACCAAGCGCTGAAATATAATTAGTAAGGGCATCAAGCCAAACATAAATAACATGATTTTCATCATTTGGCACTTTAATTCCCCAATTAAAAGAGGTGCGCGAAATTGATAGATCCTTAAGCCCGCTTTTAACAAAAGATTTTACTTCATTTAAACGTGATTTTGGCTCAACAAATTGTGGATTTTGCTCATAAAATTCTAATAATTTATCACCAAAAGCTGATAATTTAAAAAAATAACTTTCTTCTTTTTGCCACTCAACTTCGGCTCCACTTGGCGCTTTACCATCAACAATCTCATCTTCATTGTAAAAAGCTTCATCTCTCACACTATACCAGCCCTCATAAACATCTTTATAGATAAAGCCTGCTTTTTCTAATTTTTGCCATAAAATTTGCACCACTTCTTTGTGACGTTTTTCGGTAGTTCTAATAAAATCATCATTTGCTAAATTTATAAATTTAGCAAGATCACGGAAGCTTTGCGATACTTCATCACAAAATTGCTGAGGTGTTTTGTTGTTTTTTATAGCTGATTTTTCAACTTTTTGCCCATGTTCATCAGTGCCGGTCAGAAAAAAAACATTATTTTTCTGCAATCTCTTAAATCTTGCTAAAATATCACAAGCTATCGAAGTATAAGCATGGCCAATATGTGGCTTGTCGTTTACATAATAAATTGGCGATGTTACGTAAAAATTTGCCGAAAAATTTGTTTTACTCATTGAAAATTAGATGTTAATTTAGCAATTCACTTAATCTTTTTAAGAATTTTAATTTTAAAAAAATGTCAATTATCAAAAAACTGGATGCTATAATTGAGAAATTTAATGATCTAGAAAAAAAATTACTTGATCCCTCAAGCCTAGGGCAAAAATTAGCCAAAGCTTCCAAAGAGCATTCTGATTTGGCACCAATCGTTGAATTGGCCATATCTTACAAAAAATCCATAAAAGAGCTTGAAGAAATTGAAGAAATTTTACCACAAACCCAAGATAAAGAGATGAAAGAAATGATACTAACGGAAAAAGATGATTTAGATGAAAAAATTGAAACCCTCGAACATCAGTTAAAAATTGCCCTACTTCCCAAAGACAAAGCCGATGAAAAAAACGCTATCTTAGAAGTTCGCGCCGGAACTGGTGGCGAAGAAGCAGCGCTTTTTGCAACCAAGCTTTTTGCTATGTATCACAAATACGCTGAGCGACAAGGCTGGAAATTTGAAATCATGTCAATTTCTGAAACTGGCCTTGGTGGCTATAAAGATGCTTCAGCTTTGATTAGTGGCAAAGATGTATTTGCTAAATTAAAATTTGAATCTGGCGGGCATCGCGTGCAAAGAGTTCCTGAAACCGAAAGTCAAGGCAGAGTCCATACTTCGGCAGCAACAGTTGCGGTTTTACCTGAAGCCGAGGAAATCGATATTAAAATAGAAGATAAAGATCTTAGAATCGATGTGTTTCGCTCTTCGGGTCCAGGAGGTCAGTCAGTAAATACCACTGACTCGGCAGTTAGAATTACTCACCTTCCAACTGGCATCACAGTTTCCATGCAAGACGAAAAATCGCAAATCAAAAACCGTGAAAAAGCCATGAAGGTTTTACGTTCGAGACTTTATGAAGCTGAACGCGAAAGAGCTGAAAAAGAAAGGTCTGACACCAGAAAAGGTCAAGTTGGCAGTGGTGACCGTAGCGAAAGAGTTCGCACCTATAACTTCCCCCAAAGTCGAGTTACTGATCATCGCATTAATTTAACAAGTTATAATATTGATAGTGTTATGCTTGGCGAACTAGATGAATTTATTGAATCACTACAAGCTGAAGATCAAGCGCAAAGAATGGCAGAATCTGAAGTCTAGTTTTTCAATGCGTAGAGGAGTTCGTAAAATCTCTAAAATACCTCCAGAAATTTTAGTTCAACTCAATCAAGGCAACATTGAGTCTGCCACTCTTGTTGAATCTTTGGCAATTGACTTTGATCAACTTGCCAAATCTCTAAATCTAAATATCAAGCCATTCAAAGAAAAGAGTATAATTAAAAGAATGCAATATTATGGATTGCAAATTGATGATTGGCAAGAATTTAAGAATCATCTAAGCGATACAATTAGAGGTTGGTGTGCTTTTAGCTTGGCACAAAAATCCCACCTAACATTTGAGCAAAAACTTCAAGAAATGCTATTTTTTGCTGATGATCATCACTTTGGCGTCAGAGAATGGGCATGGCTTTCAATTCGCAATCAAATTATAGAAAATTTAGATCAGTCATTAAAAATACTAACTCCACTTACCATTCATAAATCAGCAAATATTAGAAGATTTGCTTGTGAAATTACTCGACCAAGAGGTGTTTGGTGCCAGCATATAAAAAAACTTAAAGAACAACCATGGCTTGCAATTGATATTTTAGAAAATTTAAAAACAGACAGTAGTAAATATGTACAAAACTCAATTGGAAATTGGCTTAATGATGCCAGCAAAGATAACTCAATATGGGTACTTGAAACATGCAAATCATGGCAAAAAATCAACAACTTAAACACCAACTATATTGCCAAAAGAGGCTGTCGAACAATCACAAAAAAACCTCGTAATTAACCAGTAATTACGAGGAAAAAAGTTTTTTTATTTTAAGCTTTAAAAAAGCAATTAGTTAACATCTACGTTAAATGCTAATGCACAAGTTAGTCCAGAGTTACTAACTGTATATGTTCCAGCGTTAAGAGCATATGTAAGACAAGTAGCACCACCAACAGCTTGAACTTCACCTGCGGATGCCAAACCATCGTCAGTTTTTCTGTCAATAGAAAGAGCGTCTGTTGGAGTTATAATTCCAGCAAACACAACTGAACTATTGTTAGTAGAAGAAAAACCATCTCCTGCAGCAGAAGATACGGCAGCTGTAGTACCTGTCAAAATAGCGTAGTTAGAAGCACCTTTACTATCAAATGACCAACCTGCGTTATTTATCTTAGAGGCTGGTAGGTTAGTAGTTGGAACAGCTTGCGCTGTAGTTGTATTACCATAAGTTAAGGCATCAGATATTGCACCTATAGCAAATAAATCTCTCCAAGCTTCGTGACCTTCTGCAACAGCAGGAGCTGCAAAATTGTTATACTCAATCAAACCATCTAAGTCACCAATAAGGTCACCTGATGTAGTTGCAATATTGAAGTCACCTGGGTAAGCATCAAATTGCGTGTAAAAAGCGTTTACAGCAACTGAATAGCCACGCGCTTCACTCATAGCCGAACGTAGCTCTGCACTTTTGATTAAACTGGCACCGCCGGTAACGCCAGCAATTAATAAACCAATTATAATTAATACAATTGATAATTCGATAAGCGAGAACGCTGATCTTTTGTTTTTATTTACGTTTTTCATAATTTATAAGTCGTTTAATAAATACTGGCCTAACAACAAAATATAATAAAATAACTTTTGCCATAAGACTCACAAGCTGTGATTTTGAAAAGTTATTTATTACACGTTTGTTTAAGTCAAATATTTTTTGTTAAAAAAAGAAAAAATAATTTACATTATCACATTATAACATATTTATGAACCCTGTTCAAGCAAATTATTATTATTATTATTATTTACTTAAAAATTACTGAAATAATATCATATGTTACAACTCCTCTAGGGGTTCTTACCTCAACCTCTTGTCCAGATTTCTTGCCAATTAGCGACCTAGCCACCGGCGACGAAGCTGAGATAAGGCCAAGATCAATATCAGCCTCATATTCACTCACTATTTTATAGGTTACTCTTTTCGCTTCATCAATATCTTCTAAAGTCACCGTTGCTCCAAAAATAACCGTATCACCTGATAGTTTACTTATATCAACTACATCTGCTCTTAATAATTTATCTTCCAAATCTGCAATTTGTGCCTCAACCATACCTTGTTTTTCACGAGCTGAGTGATATTCGGCATTTTCTTTTAGATCTCCATGATCTCTTGCTTCAGCAATTTGCTCAATAATTTTAGGCCTCTGAATATTTTTCAGATCTTCTATTTCTGCTCTGAGCTTTTTATAACCTTCCTGAGTAATTTTAATTTTTTCCATTTTATCCCCTATATAGATATTAACGATAACAAATATATTATATTTTAACCACTTGCTTAATATTTATAAGTATCGTTTTTAAAAGGACCTTGCTTAGCGACGCCAATATATTTAGATTGCTTCTCGCTAAGCTCAGTTAATTTTGCATTAAGCTTTTTTAAATGAAGGATTGCAACTTTTTCATCTAATTTTTTTGGTAAAATATAAACTTTATTTTGATATTTTGTACTATTTTGCCATAATTCAATTTGCGCCATAACCTGATTTGTAAAACTCGCCGACATGACAAATGCACTATGTCCAGTTGCGCAACCCAAATTCAAAAGACGACCCTCAGCCAAAACTATAATTCTTTTACCGTCAGAAAATTCAATTTGATCAACCTGCGGTTTGATGTTTGTCCATTTATAATTTCTTAAAGCATCAATTTGAATTTCATTATCAAAATGTCCAATATTTCCAACAATTGCACAATCTTTCATTTGACGCATGTGATCTGCCGTAATAACATCAACATTTCCTGTTGCCGTTACGAAAATATCGGCCTGACTTACCACATCTTCAATTGGCGCAACAGTATAACCAGCCATAGCAGCCTGTAGAGCACAAATTGGATCAATTTCAGTAACAACCACTCTAGCTCCTTGAGATTTAAAGGCCTCAGCGCAACCTTTTCCAACATTGCCATAGCCACAAATTACCACCATTTTGCCGGCAATCATCACATCAGTAGCTCTTTTGATGCCATCAATTACACTCTCTTTGCAACCATATAAATTATCAAATTTTGACTTGGTTACGGCATCATTAACATTTATGGCAGGAACTTTTAATGCACCACTTTTTTCCATTTCGTAAAGACGAGCTACGCCAGTAGTTGTTTCTTCAGATATGCCGCGAATATTTTTTAATAATTGCGGATATTCTTCATGTATAATTTTGGTTAAATCACCGCCATCATCAAGTATCATATTTGCTTGCCAATTTTTATCACCTTCAATTGTTTGCTTAATGCACCATTCATATTCTTCTTCAGTTTCACCCTTCCATGCAAAAACTGGAATACCTTTGGCAGCAATTGCTGCGGCGGCTTGATCAACTGTAGAATAAATATTGCAAGAACTCCATCTAACTTCAGCACCTAATTCGACCAAAGTTTCAATTAAAACTGCCGTCTCAACAGTCATGTGCAGACAGCCTAAAATTTTAGCACCTTTCAAGGGCTTACTTGCCGAATATTCAGACCTTAAAGACATTAAGCCAGTCATTTCATTTTCGGCTAAGGTTATCTCTTTTCTACCCCAATCGGCTAGATTAATATCTTTAACTTTGTAGTCTTGCATAATTTTAAAAAATTTAAGTTAATGAGAAAATTTGCTTAATTAATAATAAAAGCAGGCTTGCAGAAAGATATTTAAGCGATTAGTAAATCAGTTTCGTTGATACTTAATTAGAAACTAAAAAAGTTAAATAGTCAACACTGGAAATAGTAGCAATAAGTAGAAGGGAAAAATAAAAACATATCCAAAACCATATTTTCTACTGGATTCAACCATCTTGAACAACAGTAACACCAAAAAATTAGTAACAATTATCAAGAAAAATAAAATAAAATTAATTTGTGACAAAGCTAAAGAAGCAATCAAAATAAACTTTAAATAATCAAAGGTTTGCTCTTGATTGGCGAATAAATTTTTACCATTTTTGTAAAATATGTAATAAAATATTGCTGAACATAACACTCCCAAAATTCCCGAATATATCAAATCAAAAATACTTTGGTCTAACAAAATTCGATTAACAACCACTAAAAACAATAAGAATATCAATAATGCCTGAGGAAAAACCTTATGCGTAAAATTTGTAACCAAAAGAATTATGCAGGACACTGAAATGAGCGAATATATTATAAACTCTTCACTAAATGAGAATTTTAAATAACAAATTATAAACAAGATTGTAGTTGCTAACTCTATAAAAAGATGAGTTCTAGGAATCATTACACCACAATTGCGACACCTGCCAAGGGTAAAAAGCCAATTTAAAACCGGAATCAAATCTCTAGTTTTAATAATAGCTTCACATTTAGGGCAACGTGATTTTTTACCAAAATATCGACCAAAACATGATTCTTTTAATGGTAAACGATAAGCAAACAAAGTAGCATAAGACCCAAAAATTGCGCCAAAAGCTGCGGACAATAAAATTTCTAGTAAATTAACATCTTCCATAAGTAATTACATTCTTTTAAAGCCGACTTTCCAATAAGAATAGCCCGTTATAATCGTCAAAGCTGCTGCTAATACAAATAAAAACTTGGCTGCAACATTTATAATATTAACAATACGCCACTTAAGATCGAGCTCCATTAGACTACCAAACATATGATGCAAAGTATAAGAAGAACCACCCTCACCCAACAGCAATCCAGTTATTGCTACCATTTGCACTCCAGTTTTCCACTTTGCCAACCTACTAACTGGAATATTAACATGAAATTCAGCCAAGAACTCTCTCAAGCCTGACACCAAAACCTCACGGCAAATTATAATCAAACCAGGAATTAAAATCCATAAATTACCATAATTTGAGTTTATTAGCATGACAATTGCCACTATGACCAATAATTTATCTGCAATTGGATCTAAACATTTACCAAAATTAGACTGTGCTTGCATGGATCTAGCAAAATAACCATCAAAATAGTCAGTAATTGCTGCAATCGCAAATAAAATAGCAGCCATAACATTGGCTATCATACCTTGAACGTAAAATGATAAAACCAAAATTGGAATTATTGCCAAGCGAAATGTGGTTAAGAAATTTGGAATCTGCTTTTTATTCATTAGTTATAAAAATAATAAACAAGAAAACGCGACAATTATCTGGATACTATAGCATTTCAAGCTAAGATTGCTTATTTTATAATTCTAGATAGTCATCCAAGATAATCAGTACACACAACGATACTATTTAAAAAATAACTAATTATCAACACTTTCTAAATATTTAATTACATCAGCTCTTTGTTGTGCCTTTTTCAAACCAGCAAAAGCCATTTTAGTATTTGGCAAATATTCTTTTGGATTGGTTATAAATTTATTAATTTCTTCTTTAGTCCATTTTCCACCTAAAGAAATCATTGCCTTTGAGTATGAAAAATCAGTAACCGATCCCCTATTTCTACCAATAACCTTATTAAGATTTGGCCCCACACCATTTCCAGCATTTTTTTCAATCTTGTGACAGGAAGCACATTTTTTAAAAATCTTTTTACCATTTTCAACATCAGCTAACTTCATCAATTCAGAAAAATTAACTTCTTTTTCTGCAGTTTTTATTAATTTTCCATCTGGCGAAAGCTTAATTTCATAGCCTCTAACAATTACCGATTTCTTTGCATACAATAAGTTAGTAGCAACAACTGCAAAAATTACTATTATAAAAACTATGATAAAGGCCGGAAGCAATGATAAAAATAGATTATAAATATTTTGTACTTTGTTTTTCATTTTAAATTAATCAAATAACATTGATACTGATTTTTCTTGTGCTATATTAAATATGGCTTTACCAAGTAGATCAGAAACATTAACTATACGAATATTTTTTACATTCATAGTTTCTTGACTAGGATCGATAGAATTAGTTATAACCAACTCTTTAAGTTTAGAATTAGCAATTTTTAAATTAGCCTGACCTGATAAAACACCATGAGTTATATAAGCTGAAACAGAATTAGCTCCCCGATCAATTAAAGCTTGAGCTGCATTGCATAAAGTTCCACCCGAGTCAACCATATCGTCAACTATGATACAATCCTTATCAGACACCTCGCCAATAATATTCATAACTTCGCTAACTCCAGCTTTTGGCCTTCTTTTGTCAACAATTGCTAAATCAGCACCTATCTTTTCAGCCGTTCTTCTTGCTCTAACTAAACCACCAACATCAGGCGATACAACTATCAGATTATTACCAGTAAGATTTTTTCTAATATCTTTTTCAAAAACAGGAGCAGCAATCAAATTATCCAAAGGTATATCAAAAAAACCTTGAATTTGCCCTGCGTGCAAGTCAATCGTAAGAACCCTATCCGCTCCAGCGCTGGTTATAAGATTAGCTACAAGCTTTGCTGAAATTGGAGTTCTTGGTGCCACCTTTCGATCCTGCCTTGCATAACCAAAATAAGGTATTACCGCTGTAATCCTCTTAGCCGAAGCTCTTCTTAAGGCATCAATCACAATCAGCAACTCCATAATATTATCATTAGCTGGAAAAGAGGTTGATTGCACTACAAAAATATCTTCGCCACGAACATTTTCTTTTATTTCAACAAAAATTTCATGATCAGCGAATCTTTTTACTTCAGCATCAACCAAAGATAAACCCAGTTTGTCAGCAATATCTTGAGATAATTTCTTGTTGCTATTACAGGCGAATAATTTCATTTTAATAATTAAATTAATTTCCAAAAAAAATAAAGAGTAAGATCAATTTATCAAGTAAGTTTTAGCTAATTATGGATTTATATAGCATTTTAAAAATTATACATCTAGCCGCCATAATTTCATGGATGGTTGGTCTTTTTTATTTGCCAAGACTTTTTGTTTACCATTGTCAGGTTAAAAATGACTCTGAAAGTTATAAAATCTTTCAAACTATGGAGTATAAATTACTTAAGATAATAATGAATCCGGCAATGATTGTTAGTTTTCTTTCTGGCTTTTACTTAGCTTCATTGATTGGCTTTCAACCATGGCTCCATGCTAAAATTACCTTAGTTTTAATTATGGCTGGATTTCATGGCTATTTAGCTAAATGTCGCAAAAAATTTGCCAATAATCAAAATCAAAATAGCGAAAAATTTTATCGCATAATAAATGAAATTCCAACCATTTTAATGCTTGGAATTTTAATTATGGTAGTTATCAAACCTTTTTGAGCTCAAAATTATCTAGACATATGCAAAATCTGGTAGAGATTACTGAAAATGACTTTGATGTTACTATCGACATCAGATATGCCAGTCATAATAACTTATGCGGACACCCCCTTTACAGTCGTCCTTTTTGTTATTTGCACAAATCAGCGATTGAGCCATTAAAAAAGGCAATTCAACTCACTAAACAACAAAATCTAAAGCTCAAAATTTGGGATTGTTATCGACCATATGAAGTTCAAAAATACATGTTTGATTTCTTCAAAGACAAAATGGATGCCTCGATGTTTATTTCAGATCCAAAAAATGGTATCAAAACACATTGCAGAGGCGTAGCAATTGACCTAACCCTAGTTGACGTAAACAATCAAGAACTTGACATGGGTACTTATTTTGATGAATTTAGCATAAAATCATTTCACGCCTGCAAAACTATATCAACATTAGCCCAAAAAAATCGAATTAATTTACTGAATATTATGACTTTAGCAGGTTTTAACTTTATTCCAAATGAATGGTGGCATTATCAGCTTTTTGAACCAACTTCATATGAAATAATTGAGGCACCTCGTAACATGATTAGTCAACAGGTTTTAAAATTATGCGCTTAGATTATTCTTAAAAAACGCCAATTTGCATTTAAGAAGCAAGATCGAGATTCAAAGATTTAAAAGATATTTGGCAGTTAAAAAGTCTTAAAAAGATTTAAGATTGCGCAACCATAGCATTTCAACCTAAGATTACCTATTTTATCAAAGAGATTTTATCTTTTGGATTTAATTTAAAAAGCAATGCATATCAGGATATATGGTGAGCTTTTTAAATAAAGATCAAAAGTAAAATATCGAAGATAAAATAGGCAATCTTAGCTTGAAATGCTATAAGTGAATCTTTTAGGCCTTATACCAAAATTCATCCTTATGGTATATTTGGACTTTGGCTCATTTAAAGACCCCTGCAAATCAACGAATTTTAGTAATTTTGTTGTTATTTTAATTTTTTAAATTCACGTATATCTTGATACGCTAAAATTTAAAAAATATAAAATGCCTAAAAATTCCTCAAAATTGGTTGATTTGCAGAGGTC
>JAURQX010000037.1 GCA_030835905.1 Alphaproteobacteria bacterium | reverse complement strand
TTTTTTAAATTTTAGCGTATCAAGATATACGTGAATTTAAAAAATTAAAATAACAACAAAATTACTAAAATTCGTTGATTTGCAGGGGTCTTTTATGATGATTTTTAACTAAAAAGACGAAGTAGCTATATGGAATTATAGATGGGATTTGGTATTAGATGATTTTTAAAAAATATAAGTCTAAAAAAGCCAATTTGGCGTTAAAATCATGTTCATAATCTTTTTAAAAATTCTAATAAATAATTTTTTATGCAAAAAATAATCACTTTATTGTTTTTACTAATTTTATCTTCTTGTAAGTCATCTTATCTTAACGACTTTCAGCTAAACAGCTCAGATATTGCAAAAGATGAATTCATCGCAAAAGATCATGTTTTTAATAGTTTTGGTTGTGATGGTGAAAATATTTCCCCGCAATTAAGTTGGAAAAATCCACCAGAAGGTACCAAAAGTTTTGCTCTAACAGTTTATGATCCAGATGCGCCAACTGGCAGTGGCTGGTGGCATTGGGTTGTTCTAAATATTCCAAAACATCATGATAATTTAGCAAGAGGATTTGGAGATAAGGAAGAATTTCGTCTAAAAAATGATATTACCCAAATCAAAAATGATTACGGAACTTACACTTATGGTGGACCGTGCCCGCCAAAAGGCGATAAACCTCATCGCTACATTTTTACGATCCATGCCTTAAAGACAAGCAAAATTATGCTTAATAGATCGGATAGTGCAGCAAAGGCTGGCTTTATGATTAATGCTAATTCAATAGGCACAGCTAGCTTTTCAGCTAAATTTGGTCGTAACTAATTTTTCAAAGTTTTTTCTGTAGATTGAGCTTTTTGTTGTAGCCACTGCAAATATTCTTCATAGCCCCCATCTATTCGGCTAAAAATTATTTGTGGCAATTCATATTCATGATTCTGCAAAATTATTTCTTCGATTTGCTGATAATTTTCTTTTTCAGCCTTAATCGTAACTAAAATTTCTTGCTCTTTATTAATATTTTGTGAATTTTTAGGCCAGATATAGTAGCTTTCTATTTTAGAACTTTGAATACAGCTACTTAATTCTTGTGATAAGATAGTCTTAATTATCAATTCAAGACAATCTTGACCTTTTTTTGAATCGCTAAAAGTAGTTTTTATTTCAATAAAATTTGTCATATGATTTTTGCTCATCGAGGTTTTGTTGCCAATAATTCTCCAGAAAACTCAGTTTCGGCTCTTAAAAATGCTTATCAGCATAATTTTGAAGGTGTTGAATTTGATTTATGGTTTATTAATCATCAATTTGTAATCAAACATGATCAACCAAGTCAAGAACAAATCCAAAATCTGCCCAAATTGAGAGATTTTTGGCAATTTGGCAATCAACTTTACTATTGGTTAGATTTTAAAAATTTAAATGAAAGCAATTATGTTGCAGCAATTTCGCAATTAAGACAGGAAATGATTTTGGCAAACATTAATGTTGAGCAAATTTATTTTGTGCCCTACATCACCAACTACAAACTAGCAAGAAAAGTCTTGCTTGAGGCTAAAAGACTTATTGGTGAAAATCTTAAAATAGCAGCAATCTATGATGATGCCAAAAATTATCAGCAATTAGTTGAGTTTGTTAAAAATAAAGCAATTAAATATCTATCAATTGATTATTCTTTAATAGATCGCAAATTACTCAAAGATTTAGTAAATGTAAATCTAATGGCTTGGACTATAAAAAACCAAAGCACTTTTGAAGATTTGCAAAAAATTGGGGTAAAGAATTTTGCTAGCGATATTTGCTTTAATTAAATTCATCCTTAATAAAGATAAATCACTGACACAATCTATACTTGCTCATACACTTAAAAAATGCTATACTATGATATGGTCTCAAAAATTTATAAAAGCTTTTGGGAAAAGAATTTGCTTAATTTAATTGCTAAATTAATTAATATCAAAATTCATCTTTATAGCATATTTTTGAATAAAGCGATTTTTGATAAAATATTAAAAATTAAGAGTGTTTAACCTATAAGAATAGGTGTAATTATAATACGGATAAAAAAATGACAAAAAATATCAAGTAAGGCTTTTTCATTAATAGAGCTATCAATTGTAATCTTAATTATTGGCTTATTAGTTGCTGGTATTGTAAAAGGTCAACAGCTTTATTTCAAAACAAAATTGCTACCGCCAAGAGTGCTAGTGACTTAATCTATACTACTGCTGAAGCTACAGGCTTTCTTGCAGCGCATTATGATGCAATAAATCCAAATGGTTTTGATGGTGGTGCAATAGCTGATGGTGATTTAGTTATTAATTGGTATGATATTAAGCCTTCTAGAATTGGGGATGCAATTGATCTTACGAGGCAATCTACAAACAATAACTTAACTCCGATTTATTATCAATCAGCTTTAAATGGGTTGCCAACTATTCGGTTCAAAGATACTCCAGGAAATGCAAATTATGCAAGTATATTCCTCAAATCTTCAAATATTGCCTTAAATAAAATTTCTAAAAATAATGGTTTTACTGCTTTTATAGTTTTAAGACAAGATATTTCAAGCAATACAGATCACCTATATTCGTTTTGCACTGTTGCAACCTCTAACTGTGGCGGCTATAGTCAATTTAATTTTTCAGGGATTGGTCTTGATACTTTAGCATTAAATTTAAAAGAAGATATTGCTCAAAGCAATCTTCTTAGCCCTCCAAAACCAATTACTGCAGTTCAAAATATGACTAATAAATACGATAAAACTGGTCATATCTTAACAATTAGCGCTAATAGTTTAAAATTTTCTAGTAGATCTGATGGGGTTTCAATATTTGATCAGAATTTAACTAATTTAAATATTGATACATCTGCCCTCGGTTATTTAAGAATTGGGCAATGGGTTAAAGAACATTATGTTGGTGAAGTTATAATTTTTAGATCTGGCTTAAAAAATTCACAAATTAAAACCATTGAAAACTACTTGGGTCAAAAATGGGGAATTAAGGTTAATTAAATTCGTTGATTTGTGAGAGGTTTTTAGAGTTAAAAACTTATCTTATTTTCATAGAGATCTGGTAAGTCATTTTCATAAAGAATTACATCTTTACTGCTAGCACTTTGATCAAGCCATTTTTTAGCTTCTAAGAAACTTTCAAACTCGATTAATTGTTGAGATTTGGTCATTTTTTGCTTAAAAGTTTTTACAAAAGATTGAATTCTTTGTGGCATAATTACCACAGCAATATCCACATTTGCCAAAGCTTTTAGAGCAATTTCTTGATGTTTTAGATCATGCAATTCGCCAAGCTCAACCATTCCTGGGGTTATTAAAATTGCTTTGCCGTCTTTTTTCTTAAGAAGTTTTAATATTTCAAGAGCTGAAGCAAAACCTGTTGGATTTGAATTGTAGGCGTCATCAATAATTGTTGCACTGTTTTTAATTTCAATAATTTCTAAGCGATGTTTGATTTGAGGCACGGATTTTAAAGCAGCGATAATCGTTTCACTTGCAATTCCTAAATTATGCGCCAAAGCAAATGAAAGAGCGATATTATGCGCATGATGAGTGCCAAAAAGTGGAGATTTTAGATGATAAATGGCTTTTTTATGTTCAATTTTTAACTCAAGGCCAGCCTGAGCTTGTTTAACTTCAGTTATTTTGTAGCCATCGGCGCCAACATTTTTAGTGCCAACCAAAATTATATTTTGGCCATATTTTTTGACAAATTTTTGATCAACGCCGTCGCCGTTAATAAAGGTTTTGCCTTGATTATGATTAACCGCTTGATTTAGCTCGAACTTAGCTTGCGCCACATTTTCTACTGACTTAAATCTTTCATAATGCGCATTGCCGACAGCGGTTAAAATACCAAAATGGGGTGGTGTTAAATCACACAATCTCTTGATCGAACCAATACCATAAGCACCCATTTCGGCGATAAAATATTTATGCTCTTTTTTAAGCTGTTCACGAATAATTCTAGTAACGCCCATTGGCGTGTTAACACTTCCCGGTGTTGCCAAGGTTGGTGCTACAAATGATAAAATATGCGATAAAATATGCTTGGTTGAAGTTTTGCCATATGAGCCAGTAATGCCGATGGTTATTGGTTTTAGCTCTCTTATTTTTTGTTTAGCCTCTTTAAGAAAAGTATTTTGAGTGTATTTTTCGTAAGGTTGTAGGATTAAATTTGAAATAACTAATAGCAACGCTAAAGCTTGAATTGAAAGTAAAACATAAAGCAAAAATATTATTGGATTATCGACTAATCTTTGGCAATAAACCCCAGCAATCAGAGAAATCAGCAGCAAGAAAAATATTGCAAAAATTCTTTTAACGCGAGCAGTTAGTGCCAAGCTTTTTTTGGAGTTTTGGCGAGTAAGTTTAATTTGCTGGTGGCCAAAAAATAGTAAAATAAGCGCATAAATTAACGAGTAAACCGTAGAATTTTGATTTAAAATCAGCAAAACAACAGAGCTTAAGATCAAACTTAAGCTAAGTTTTTTATCGATTAGCTTAGAGTTACCGTAAACATATTTTAAAAATCTTAGATTGTCATATTCTTCTTGCTGAAAAAACTGCATCAGCAATTTAGCTCTGTTAAAGCAAAAATAAAGAAGACTAAAAACAAATAAAAAATTATAGACCATTAGCTAGTAACAATTTCACTTTTTAATATTGCCAGTTTTGAGATAATAGACTTCTTGCATAACCATAAAATTTTGAGTAATTTGTGGGGAGATTTAATTAAAAAAATTGATTAATAGTTGCCGATTTTATGGATAAAAAGATTATTAATCTTTTTATCTGATAAAATCTCTTTTCATTAAATCGGCTAAAATTTTTGGAATTTTAGCGTACTTTGATGTACGTGAATTTCAAAAATTTTTAATAACGAAAAAATTACCAAAATTTGGCAGTTATGCAAGAAGTCTAAT
>JAURQX010000036.1 GCA_030835905.1 Alphaproteobacteria bacterium | reverse complement strand
TTTTCTAATAATTTTTCCCTTAAAAATACTTTGTATCTATATGGAATTATAGATAGGATTTGGCATTATACACTAATTTTTATGGTGCTCCAAGTAAAAACTTATTATTTTTAAAGAGCAAGGAGAAATTGTGTTAAATTGAGATATTTTAGCGCCGAAGTTATAATAATACCATTTAATCTCTACAGGCTAAGGATTTTTACTAGATAGAAGCCAAGAAATATTGCCAATATTGAGAAAATTAAGGAAGATAAAGCGTAGATTAACGCGTAAAAATTTTGACCAGCACCAACAAGCCTAAAAACATCAAGGCTAAAAGTTGAAAATGTAGTAAAACCACCCAAAAACCCAATTAATAAAAAATTTCGAATGTAGGAGGTATCAAACTTAGCATAATCTTTTACCAAAAAATAATATAAAATTCCTGCCAATAATGAACCCAAGACATTGACCGACAATACTCCCCAAGGAAATTTTGCTAAATTTAAATTGTCATAGCGTACATATTTTGTAATAAAATTATTTAGCAAGAACCGTAGAACTGAGCCTAAAGCTCCTCCAAATGCAACCAACAAAAGATTCATTTATTTTATCTCCTCAAACTTTTTTAAGGTCTTGTTAACTATTTCTTCTAAATTTTCTAGCCAATTTTCTTCGGTTGGCCACTGATCTTTTCTAGCGTAATTATTAAGCATTGAAATATAAATAAACAACTTTTGGGCGCCAATATTTCCGGCAACACCTTTTAGAGCATGAGTTTGAAAGGCAAGATCCTTGATTTTACGCTTTTTAACAGCTATTTTGATCTTTTTGAAAAGATTTGTAGCACTTTCAATGAACATATCCCTTAATTCTTTTAAATCTTCTGGTGATAATTTTTGATTTAGAATTGGCTGCTCTTTTTGAGTGTCTTCATTATTATATTCTTTATTATCAATATTGATATATTTTGGATCCATTCTGCCTTTGTAAAATTTTTGCCAAAAATAAATTATTTGCAAAAGTCGATTATTATCTTGGCCCTTAATAAAATAATCATCCATACCAGATTTTAGCATAGATTTTAGATTTTCTTCCTGCCCATCACCTGAATTTCCAATAATAATAGCTTTATTTTGCACGCTATGAATTAATTCAAAATTTCTGATTTCTTTAGCTGCTTCATCACCTCTTTTAATTGGCATATTAATGTCAGCAATGATAATATCATAGTGATTGATTAAAGTTGGATCAATATGATGAGGATTATTATTATCTTCAAATTTCTTTACCTCTTTAGGATCAAATTGTGCTTTGTATTTTTCAATCAATGATTGTCCGTCACCTACGGCTTCAATAGTAATTTCATATTTGCTAAGAAATCTTTTCATAACCATAATATTAACCATCTCATCATCAGCAATTAAGATTTTTAAATTACCTAAGTTTTTAGTTATTTGTTCAAGATCAAAATTGTAATTATGACTATTAACTAACCATTTGTAAATAGCTTTATGCATGCCACGATTTGGGATTGGCTTCATAATATAGTCATCAATACCAACCTCAATTGCTTTTTGTTTTATTTTATACGAAGCTCTTGAAGTGTAAGCGCAAATCGGAATATTTTTGTCAAACTTTCTAACTGCCTTGGTAAATTGAAAGCCATCCATTTTTGGCATTTGAATATCGGTTATAATCAAATCATATTTATAACCCTTGAATTTTTTGGCTAAAATTTTGCGATTATCTATTTTAGCTATAGCTAGGTTGAATTTTTCTGTTCTTTCCTTTTTATTTTTCTTAACGGCGTGCAAAGCTTGTTTACCATCTGGCGCCATATCAATCAAAGCATTTGGTAAAAGCTGGGTGACTATTTTTTGACTTATTTTTAAGTTGATCTCTTGATCATCAACTATCAAAACTTTTTTTAATTTATTTGCCAAATTTAGACTAGAAAGATCTAATTTTTTAAATATCTGATCTTCTTTAAGCATAGCTTCGGCTTTTGCTTCATTTGAATCTTTGGATTGTCCTTCATCTTTTTTGGAAAATAGTTTTTTTGCTTCTTGTAACTCTTCATCATTTAGAACAGGAAAGAATAGGTTAAACCTTGTCCATTCACCAGGCTCAGATTCGCAATCAATATCACCGCCAAAATCGATCATGGTTCTTTTACAAAAGGTAAGACCAAGTCCTGTTCCCTCTTTTTTGCCAGAAGTGACAAAACTACCAAATAATTGATCTAATATTTCAGGAGGTATGCCTGGACCAGTATCAGTAATACTAATTACATTATATTTTAAATCAGGATTTAGTTTTAAATGATCACTATGATAAGATTTAGAATAGAGTTTGGATTTCTTTTTGGATGTTTTTTTGTTTTTAGTTTGTATTAAAATTTTTGAACCAAGCTCAGAAAAAGAAGAGATAGTAATTGTAAGATCTGGTTTATCTTTAACATAATAAAGTGCGTTTTTTATTAAGTTGAAGAGGATGTACTTAAAGGTGGTTTCAATGGCATGAATTGTAAAATTATCTTTTATTTCTATCTTAATCCTTTTGCGCTCTTCACTAGATTTATATCCATAAATATTAGCCGCATCTTCTACATTTTCTCTTGCATCCAAATAGACAAAATCTTCTTTACTGATTTTTTTACCGCTTAATTGTAAAAGAGTCATATCCATAATTTCGTTGGCTAGTTTGCTAGTTTTATTAACCACATCTTTGTGATCTTTGATAGATTGCAAATCTTCAGTAGTTATTAAATCTATTCTTTTAACATCTTTAATTTCAGGCAGGGTTTGCGAAGATAGGCGAATTGCTGAAATTGGATTTCTCATTTCATGAGCAATTGAACCAGCAATTGCAGTAAGCTGTTTGTGTTGAATAGCTTGTTTGGCTAGCCATGATCCTCTATTGCCATTAACAAATAGAATACCTGCGATTGCGGTAAAAGAAAAAACTAATATAAAAGATACTGGTTCAAAGCCAACATTGTTGACCAAAATAGGACCTCCGTCTGTTGCATAATATAGCAAACAAGCCATCAATATTCCTACACTTAAATCAATTATATACCACAGCCAGTTTGGTACGAAAATAGCTAAAGCCATAGGCATAAATATCATCCACCATAACCACATATCGTTAAAATGGTTTAAAATTGTTAAGTAAGAAATTGTTAGTGGAAGAGCTACAGCTAGCATAAAATGCCAATAATAACTAAAAAAAATTTTTATTTGAGGGGATGAAATCTTGGGATATATTGCTACAGATAAACACAAGCAAAATGCGATTATCCTCATATATATAGACTCTTCCAAACCAAATAAATATTTATGAATGAAATAAAGAAAAAAATGAGCAGAAGACCCCACCACAGATGCAGCAAAAACATTGTGCATAGTTATTTCTGTTTTTTCAAAAAAACTTTTTTTGATTAGATTTGAGATTGTTTTTGTAAGTATGTATATTTTCATTTACTTATCACCAAACCTCTTGAGTGTAGCAAACTTCATCAAATAGTCAAAATCAGTTTCATCCATTCTATAAGAAAATAGAGGCGCCAAATAATTTGTGCTAGTAATATTGCTAACATCAAATCTCATTTCTGGCGCTGTCATATAAGGATTAAAAACTTTTCCTGCGGTTCTATAATAGAATAACTCATCTTTATTCATGGTTTTTGGAAAATTTTTAGCTGCTGCAACCCCTTTTATTTTTAGATATTTTAAAATTGTTGATAAGTATAATAAATGCTTAGTTTCTGAAGTATATGATAGATAAAATGAATTATCTTTGTGATCTTTTATGCAGGTTAGCCACATAACTTTGGCACAAAAGTCGGCCGGCACAATATTTAATCCGCTTTCAAAAGATATGATATATCTTAGGTTGATATTACATTCTTCTTCCATCAAGTTATTTATATCTTTTACATACCTCTTTTTAAGATTAAGCATAAAAAGTCCCCATCCATATATTACATCAAACTTGTTAATCGCACCTTTTGGCTTTTCAATTAATCTGCCACAAATTACTGATGGTCTAAAATAGCGACATTTTTGCCCAGTTTCTTTCTCAAATTCACGAACATAGATTTCAGCTTTAAGCTTAACTAACTCATAATAGCTTCTGAATTCTTGATTTAAATTAATATAATCTGGCTCGATATCGCCATAAGTTTTGCCACATTGATAAGCAGTGCCAACATAAATAAACTCGCCAACCTTTAGCTCTTTAACCAAATTAACAATATTTATGGTGCCTTGATAATTGATTATATCTAAATCTCTTTTTGATTTCTCGTCATTCCAAAGATTAGTCAAAGCCGCCAC
The DNA here is from genome assembly GCA_030835905.1 of Alphaproteobacteria bacterium. Lineage (GTDB taxonomy): Bacteria > Pseudomonadota > Alphaproteobacteria > Rickettsiales > UBA1997 > UBA1997. Next base: position 19,798 of record JAURQX010000036.1, on the reverse strand, counting down.
ATGAAAGAAAAAATCAATCTTTTTAGATTTAAGCATTTTGATTGACTCATCACTAACCTTTATATTAGGATCAGCAAAATCGAAATTGACATAATTGGTATTCTCTTCGAGCCAATTAGCTATTGCAGAAAACTCTAATTCAGGATCATCAATATAGTCTAAAACATCTTCTTTTATGATGCTGTAGATTCTTTGTGATAGCTTTTTTTCTTTGGAATCTCGTCCAAAAAAAATGATTTCAAGATCAGATAAATTCTTATAATTATTTTTTAGAATTTCTAATATTAGATTGCTTCCAAGCAAACCTGTACCGCCAGTCAATGCTATTCTCATTATTTTTTAACTTTAATTTATTTGCTTATAAATAACGTAGAAGAAAAACCACTAATTCTGACTTTAAAGATCAAACAATCTAAAACTCGTCAAACCTACCCATCAAGCCCAAAAGACTTGTGGAGCGCCCTGACGGCTAATTCGCCATATTCTTTGTCAATTAGCACTGAAATTTTGATCTCAGAGGTTGAGATTAAAAGCAAGTTAATTCCTTTATCAGCTAAAGTTTTAAACATAGTGTGTGCCACTCCGGTATTACTGATCATGCCAACACCTATCACTGATATTTTGGAAATATTTTCATCAATCAACATATTTTCATATTTGATCTCTTTTTCGATAGACTTAATAGCGATTTTTGCCCTTTCTAACTCTTCTTTACAAGTGGTAAAAGTAATATCGATAAAATTACCATCAGCACTGATATTTTGCACAATCATATCAATATTTATACCTTCTTGAGCTAAAGCACCAAAAATTACTGCTGATAGGCCAGAGTGATCAGGCATTCTCATTAAAGTCACTCTTACATCATTTTTACTGTAACTAATACCTGTAATTACTCTACTTTCCATAATTTTGTCATTATTATTTACTAAAATTGTACCAGATTTATCACTAACTTCTTCAAAGGTTGATAAAACACGTACTCTAACATTATGCGCCATAGCCATTGCCACAGAGCGAGTTTGCAATACTTTCGAGCCACTATAAGCCATTTCTAGCATTTCTTCATAAGTTACCTTATCAAGTTTTTGTGCCTTTTCAGTAATTCTTGGATCTGTAGTATAAACACCGTTAACATCGGTGTAGATATCACAAATATCAGCTTTAACCGCAGCTGCAATAGCCACTGCCGAAGTATCTGAGCCACCGCGCCCAAGAGTGGTAACCCTACTACCATCTTCACTAATACCCTGAAAACCCGCAACTACAACTACATCATTTTCATTTAAGGCTTTTAGCAGAAATTCACCATCGATATTTTTAATTTTTGCCTTACTAAAAGTTCCATCAGTAATAATTGGAATTTGCCAACCCAAAAAAGATCTAGCTTTATATCCCATCGACTGAAGCTGTAAAGCCAAAACACCACTGGTTATTTGCTCACCACTGGCAGTGACCGAGTCATATTCAGCTAAGCCTTCTAAAGTTACCAAATTCGAAACTTCATTACAATAACCGACCAAGCGATTAGTAACGCCCGACATTGCCGAAACTACAACTATAACTTTATTTTTCTTATCTAATTCATGTTTAACTTTTTTGGCAACATTTTTGATGCGCTCGACATCACCAACTGAAGTACCGCCAAATTTCTGAACAACTAGCATTTGTTATTTTTATTGATCTATTTTAAAGAGACTTGATATTGCAATTGAGTTGCCAAATTTTGCAACTAATATAAAAAGTCTAATGATTGCGTTGAAGTTTTTAAATTTAAGCTTTAGCTTTTTTAAAAAACAATTTTTGATTCTAATTAACCAATATTGAAATATGCAACAATTTAGAAATCTAACAGAAAAGTTTTATTTTAAAATATTTTTAGGCTTTATTGCTGTTAGCTTTGTGATGTTTGGTATTAATAGCTTTATAATGGGCGATACTAATCAGTGGGTTGTAAAAATTGGCGATAAAAGAATCAGCAAAACTGATTTTATGAAAGCAATACAAAGAAATAGCGCGATTGCTACACGAAATATGGCAAGCGAAGAAGCAAATGCTTATATAAATTCTCCCAAATTTCAGCAAGATGTACTATCTAACTTAATTGATCAAAAAAGATATGAAATTTTAGGCGAATATTTTAACTTTATCCCAGATACCGATCTAATCCTTCAAAAAATTGCCAAAGATATAAATTTTCGTGATTATGAGGGGAAATTTGACCGCGACAGTTTCGATAATTTTCTAGCTTATAATGGTATCGATGAAAAAAGCTATATTAATAGCGTTGGTAAGAATATTTCTACTGAAATTGTTGCCTCCTTTATTTCAGCCCCAACCCCAGTTAATCAAGAAGTTGAAATTAACGAAGAAGAAGCGTATCGCCAATTAAGAATAGCTGATATCATCAATATTTCCTTCAAAAATTTAGAAAAAATTGATAAACCAAGTGAAGATGAATTAAAAAAATTCTACGAAGCAAATTATAAAAATTACATAGAGCCAGAAAAACGTCAAATTAGCTATCTCGAATTTAGTAAAGATGACTTGATTAAATCAGTTAATATTGCTGATAATGAAATATTTGACTATTATCAAAACAATCAGGACGAGTTTTTAGCTGGTCAGACTCGCGATAGCTTGCACTTACTATTTGATGATCAAGACAAAGCTCAATCATTTTTAGAAAAATTTGAATCTTCCCTTACAAAAGATAGCAATAAAAAACAACAATTTATCAAATTAGCTAAAGAAATTTTAGATCAAGATCAAGATGAAATAGAACTTAATGAAGTAACGCGGGAAGGCATTTTTCCTGAACTGTCTAGAGCTATTTTTAAATTACAAATTAATGATTACAGCCAAGTTGTTAAGTCAACAATTGGTTATCATATTGTTTTTTTAACCAACATTAGTCAACCTCAGCAGTTATCTTTTAAGGAAGTAAAAAACGATATTAAAACTAAACTTCTTGAACAAAAAAAAGAAGATATTCTTCAAAAAAGCCTTAGTCAAATTGATGATAGCTTATTATTAAGCAATTCAATTGCCAAAACAGCGCAGAGATTTTCTTTATTTTACAAAGAAAAGCCAATTACTATAAACGCTCTTGGATTTGATGAAAAAGGTAAGAAAGAAAAAATAACTGAAAAATTTAGCGAGTTTTTAAGTCAGGCTTTTATCTTAGAGGAAGGTCAAACATCAGAAATAATCAATGATATTAAACAAGATAGACTTTATGTTATAAAAGTTGAAAAAATTATCAATCAAAAACAACCTGAGCTAGATGAAGTTAAAGAAAAGGTTTTAGCAGATTTAGTTGAAGCCAAAAAATCAGAAAAACTTCAAGATTTAAGCAACAAAATTTATCAAGAATTACAAGAAAATCCTAATAATTTAACTCAAATTGCTAAAAAATATAACCTAAAAATCGATAAAAATGTAAAAATTCCTAGAGAATATATGGTTACCCTTAAAGATAATAGCCAAGTTCCTTATAAAAATGATTTTTTACTAGAATTATTTAAACTTCATATTGGCCAATTTAGCGCACCAATTTCAAATGACAAAAAAATCTATTTTATTGCTAAATTAAACAAAATAGAGCAAAAGAAAATTTCTAAAAACGAGTTTAATCAAGTAATAAAAAGTGCTAAAATTAGCTTTAGACAAGAAATTATGGATGAATTTAATAAATATTTAACCAAAAAATATGGTATAAAAATAAACAAAAAAGCCTTAAGAAGTGACTTATAATATTAACCAGCAACAATTTGATAATATCTTGAAGCATAATAAAGGCTTGGTTTTATTCAAAAAAATTCCCACAGATCTTTTAACTCCAGTTTTATCATTCAAAAAATTATCAAATTATTTTAAAGATAATATCTTTTTGTTTGAATCAGTGGAAAAAGGCAATAATAAAGGACGATTTTCAGTTATTGGCTTAGATCCTGACATGATGTGGAAATGCCAAGATAACAAGGCCTTATTTAACCAAAACTTCAACCAAGATCAAAAAAATTTTATCGAGCAAGAAGGAGAAGTTTTGCAAAATTTGCGAAGTTTTATTAATCAATCACAAATTAACTGGGATAATATTGAATTTAATAACTCTAATCTGCCAGCAATTTGTAGCGGTGTTTTTGGCTATATGGGTTATGATATGGTGCAGCATATGGAAGATTTGCCACAGCAAAATAAAATTGATAAAATTCAAGTTCCCGACGCAGTTTTTATTAGACCACAAATTATTATCGTTTTTGATAGCCTGTTTGATGTGGCTTTGATTTGTGCACCAATTTTTGCTAATGACAATAAAAACTATGCAAATTCATGCCAAAAAATTGCGCAAATTATTGAGATTTTGCAATCACCTTTTCAAGAAAAGACCAAACAAGGCAATAATATTAAATTTGATTTCAAATCAAATTTTAGCCAAGAAGAATATTGCTCAATTGTTGAAAAATGCAAAGACTACATCAAGGCTGGTGATATTTTTCAAGTTTTGCCTTCGCAAAGATTTACAGCCGATTTTCCAAAAGAAATCAATGAGTTTGACTTTTATCGTTCACTGCGCTCAATAAATCCTTCGCCTTTTTTATTTTATTTAAAATTTAGTGATTTTGTAATTACTGGTTCAAGTCCAGAAATTATGACTTCATTAAAAAATAAAACTGCTACAATTAGACCATTAGCTGGCACTAGAAAAAGGGGGGTAGATAAGGAAGAGGATCAAAAAATCGCCCAAGAATTATTAAATGATGAAAAAGAGGTGGCTGAACATTTGATGCTAATTGACTTAGCGCGACATGATGTTGGTAGAATTGCTAAAGAATCTTCAGTTAAGGTTACCGAGGAAATGGCGATCGAATATTATTCGCATGTAATGCATATTTCTTCAAATGTTGAAGGCATTTTAAAAGAAGGTTGTGATGCTTTGGATGTTTTGATATCTGGCTTTCCAGCTGGCACAGTTAGTGGTGCACCCAAAATTAGAGCCATGGAGATAATAAATGAGATTGAAAAGGAAAAGAGAGGCTTTTATGCCGGCTGCGTTGGCTATTTTGCTAGCAATGGCGATATGGAAACTTGCATTACTTTGCGTAGTGCTTTGATTAAAAACCACAAAATTTATATACAGGCTGGCGCGGGGGTGGTTTACGATTCGATAGCAGAGTCTGAATATCAAGAATGCATCAACAAATCACAGGCCTTGGTAAAAGCATGCCAATCTTTATTTTAAACAACAATTTACATTTAGGAAACTAACTTTATCTTTATTTTATACCAAATCCCATCTATAATTCCATATAGATACAAAGTATTTTTAGACACTTTTGTTAAAAGTTTTTAAATTATCTTTTATCTTATTTTGGCTTATTGTTTACTAAAATTTTTTCAAATATATCAGGATATTTGAGAAAAATTTTAGTAAAAAAGAGGTCAAAATAATAAAAAATCTAAAATTCAAAACCTTTAACAACAGTGTCTAAGGGAAAAATTATTAGAAAATTTAGCCTTGTATACTGATATACATGGATAGATTTTATGAAGACCCCTGCAAATCAACCAATTTTGAGGAATTTTTAGGCATTTTATATTTTTTAAATTTTAGCGTATCAAGATATAAGTGAATTTAAAAAATTAAAATAACAACAAAATTACTAAAATTCGTTGATTTGCAGGGGTCTTTTTAGTGGCTTTGCCAGTTTATTGATTTGAGATCGATACCCTCTTGCATCATCTCCCACAAAGGACTTAACTCACGCAATTTATTAATTTTTGATTTTACCAGGTTAATTGCATAATTAATTTCTTCTTCAGTTGTAAATCTGCCAATGCCAAAACGAATTGAGGTATGCGATAATTCATCATCAACTCCTAAAGCGTGAAGCACGTATGATGACTCAAGTGATGCTGAAGTACAAGCTGAGCCAGAAGAAACGGCCAAATCTTTAATTGCCATAATCATTGATTCACCCTCAATACCAGCAAATGATAAGTTGATATTTCCTGGATATCTTTTGTTAAAATCATAAATATCGGGTCCATTTAGATAAATATGTCCTTCATCAGCCAAAGCTTGATAAAATTTTATAGCCAATTTTTTAACATGTTTCAAATCTTTTGACATTTCTTCTTTAGCAATTCTGGCTGCCTCGCCAAGGCCAACAGCCAAAAATGTTGGTACCGTACCAGAGCGAATTCCTCTTTCTTGACCACCGCCGCTAATAATTGATTTTATTCTGACTCTAGGCTTTCTTCGAATATAAACAGCGCCAATTCCTTTTGGGCCATAAATTTTATGCCCCGAAATGCTCATTAAATCAATATTCATTTCATTAACATCAAGTGAAATTTTACCGAATGCTTGCGCTGCGTCTGTATGAAAAAACACCCCTTTTTCACGACAAATCTGGCCAATTTCTTTAAGTGGCTGAATGGTACCAATTTCATTATTAACTGTCATAATTGACACTAAGCAAGTTTTATCAGTTATTGCTGATTTTAACTTTTTTAAATCAATAGTTCCGTCTTTTTGCACAGGTAAAAAAGTTACCGAAAAACCTTCTTGTTCAAGTTCACGAACTGAATTAATTACGCATTTATGCTCAGTAACTAATGTTATGATATGATTTTTACCATTTTTGCCATAGAATTTGGCCACACCTTTAATCGCAATATTGTTAGATTCAGTAGCGCCAGAAGTGAAGATAATTTCTTTGGGATCGGCGTTAATCAAATCAGCAATCTGACGACGCGCAATTTCAACCTTTTCCTCAGCAATCCAGCCATAAGAATGAGTTCTAGAATGCGGATTACCAAAATCTTCGACCATTGATTTATGCATAACCTCAACCACCCTTGGATCGATTGGTGTAGTCGATTGATAATCCATGTAAATTGGTAATTTCATAAAATTAATTATATTTTTTGTAAATTTTTTGCCAAACTTCAATAAATTGATCAACTTGATCCTTATTATTATCCTCACCTAAGCTTACCCTTATAGCACATTGGGCAAAATCATTAGTTACTTGCATAGCCTGCAAAACTCTTGATTTTTTTAAAGATCCAGAAGAACAAGTCGTGCCTCCACTAAGGCAAATATTGTGCAAATCAAATTGAATTAATTGAGTTTGAGTTGGACAATTTTGTGTAGCAAAAAACGAGGTATTTGGTAGCCTTGCAACTTTTTTACTAAAAATTTTTACTTTATCCCCAGCAATATCAATAATTCTGTTTTCAAGATAATTTCTTAACTCTATAATTTTATGTTTAATATGGTTATTTTCTTGCCTTACTTTGCAAGCTTTGCTAAAAGCTGCAATTCCAGCCACATTAACTGTGCCCGCTCTTTTATTTTTTTCTTGACCACCACCCAAAATTAATGGCTTTATCTCAATTCCCTTCCTTGCTAACAACGCTCCAACTCCTTGCAAGCCACCAATTTTATGAGCTGAAATAATCGCTAGGTCAATATTTAAATCTTCTAAATCAACCTCAATTTTACCAACTGCTTGCACTATGTCACACAACAATAAACCCCCTTTTTGGTGAGTCATTTTAGCAATTTCTTTAATTGGCTGAATTGCGCCAGTTTCATTATTGGCAAGCATTGTTACAACTACAAAATTGCCATCAAGCTGCTGATCAATTACAAGCTTTAACTCTTCTAGGTTAATAACTCCATCTTCGTTAACACCAACCTCAATAATTTTTTTATCTGATGGACGACAATTATAAAGGGTAGCATGTTCAATCTTAGAAATAATTATATTTTTTACTTCAAGCCCACAAATTGCCATATTTGCCGCTTCAGATGCGCTACTGGTAAAAATAATTTCAAAATTTGTGGCCTTTAGAAAATCACCAATTTCTTGGCGTGAGCCTTCAACAAAGTTTTCAGCTTTGCGACCAAGTTGATGAATTGACAAGTTATTTAACGGATCAGTAGCGACTTGATTAAACGCGTAGATAGCTTGTGAATATGGTTTTGTTGTTGAATTGTGATCAAAATATATTAACGGCATACATCAAATAATGAAATCGAACCTAAATATTCATATATCTTTTTTTCAAGTCCTTGCCATAAATGGTGAGTGATACATTCGCTAGAGCTAGCACTACAGTTTTTTTTACCACCACAATTAGTAATTTTAACTTGCTCGCCAATTGCTCTTATTACATCGGCTATGTTTAAATCTTTATGATCCTTAGCCAGCACATAACCTCCACCCGGACCACGTACTGAATTAACGATGCCATGTTTTTTTAAGCTAAAAAAAATTTGCTCAAGATAAGATAATGATAAATTATTTTTTTCGGCAATAGTAGCTAATTTTACTGGTTTGCCGTCTTTGCGATTACTGATGTCAACAACCGCCATAACTGCATATCTGCCCTTAGTTGTTAAGATCATAAATTAATTTAAATAATAGTTTACTAATATAGTAGGTTATTTAAAAACTATATATGATAAAAATCAAGTAAAGAAAATACTTTTTATAATTAAAAATATTTTGATAGATGGAAAAGTAGTTGGATAAATTATACTATTTTCATAAATTAAGTACTTAATTTGTGAAAATAGTATTAGAACTTGGTTAGTACTTGCCTTTTGAATTAGTGTTCATTAAAATTGGTTTCTTTTATCAAAACAAGCTGTGTAGCTTGCTTGGGTTACGAAAGTAACTTTATAAATATTAACCTTAAACTTTGCACTATTTAGTAAAATTGTAGATAACTATATGAATAGCTATATGCAATGCTGGTGACATTTCCAGTAATTAATCATGCAAAAACTATTAAATAATAAAATGACTAAGAATTTAGAAGAATTAAGAGAAGATAATTTAACAGCAAATACTAATAATGAGAGTTTTGCGCAACTATTTGAAGAATTTGAAAAAGATAATCAAAGATTAGTTGAGGGTGGTGTAGTAAAAGGAGTGATTGTTGAAATTTCAGAAAAAGGTGTTGCGGTTGATATTGGCGCTAAATCAATAGGATTCATTGAACTTTCTGAATTTAAGAGAGATGGCGAAATTAATGAAGGTGATGTAGTTGATGTATTTTTACATAGATTAGAAAATAAAAGAGGCGATTTAATTATTAGCCGTGAAAATGCGCGTAGATATATTAGCTGGAATTATCTAAGAGAGTGCATGGAAAATAAAATTGTTATTGACGGCAAAATTTTGGGTCGTGTTAAAGGAGGCTATGCTGTTGATGTTAATGGCATAATATGTTTTTTACCAAGAAGTCAGGTAGATACAATGCTTTTGTCTGATGATGAGTTCTTGATAAATAAAGATGAAAAGCTTCACGTACTTAAAATTGATGATTTAAGAGGTAACGTTGTTGTTTCAAGAAGAGCGATAATTGAAAGCCAGCGCAATATTGAGAAAGAAAAGGTTTTAGCCAAAATAAACGTTGGAGATGCCTTGGATGGTGTTGTTAAAAATATCACCGATTATGGTGCATTTATCGACTTTGGAAGCTTTGATGGTCTATTGCATCTTACCGATATATCATGGTGTAGAGTTAGACATCCTTCAGAAGCTTTAAAAGTTGGTCAAGAAGTCAAGGTTCAAGTTATTAAATATGACGAAAAAACCAAGAGGGTATCATTAGGCATGAAGCAATTACAGCAAAATCCTTGGGAATCTATTGCTGAAAGATATCCAGTTGGCTCAACTACAAAGGGTAAGGTTACCAATATAACTTCTTATGGCGCTTTTGTAGAAATCGAAGCAGGCATTGAAGGATTAGTTCATGTTTCAGAAATTAGCTGGATGAAAAACGTAACCAACCCAAATAAAGTTATATCTCCTGATCAAGAAGTTGAAGTTATGATTTTGGATATTAATGCACAAAATCATCGAATTTCACTTGGTATAAAACAATGCAAAAAAAATCCTTGGCAAGAATTCTCGGAAAAACATAAAGTTGGAGACATTGCCAGCGGTATTATCAAAGACTTCACTGATTTTGGTGTATTTGTTGAATTTGATGGTGGTATTGAAGGCTTAATACATAAAAGTGACATTGCTGAAAATGGCGAATCAATTCAAGAATCAAATTTCAAGAAAAATGAAAAGATAGATGTTATGATTCTTGGAATTAACTATGAAAAAGAGAGAATTTCTCTTGGTATTAAGCAAATCACTAATGGTGAATTTAAAGATGATATTGCCAAAATTGATGAGGGTTCGATTCTTTCTTGTGTTGTAATTAATGTTAAAAAGGATTTCTTAGAAGTTGAACTTGATAGCGGATTAAAAGGTATAATCAAAAGGCTAGATCTTTCTAAAAACAAATCTGATCAAAAAACTGAAAAATTTGAAGTTGGCGACAGAATCGAGGCAAAAGTTATAACCTTTAACAAAACCACTGGTAAACTTCTGCTATCTATAAAAGCTTTGGAAGCTGATTCACAAGATGATCATATTTATTCACCTAGCGATAGCGGATCTTCAATCGGCAGTATAGCTGGCGATGTTTTAGAGTCACTATCTTTTGATGATGATCAAAATGACAAATCAAAAAAAGATAGCAAAGAATAAAATAAATAATGAAATCTGATATAATAGCTTCAGTTATTTATCTTAAAAACAAAGTGCATAAGTGGCGCAACATTTCTGCACTTTTGTTTTTCTTTTCTATAATTATTTTAATAAAGTTTATTTTCTTTAACCAAGATCATGAGGTTGATGGCATAACCAACTATATAGCCGAAATCAAAATTGAAAATACTATCTTTGAAAATGACTATCGCAGTGATGTTTTAAATAAAATTGCATTACAAGATAACGTTAAAGCAGTTTTGGTTAGAGTTAACAGTCCTGGTGGTGGTATTGTTGGTAGCGAGATTCTTTACCGAGATTTATTGGCAATTTCTCAAAGAAAACCTTTGGTGGTTTTAATGGAATCAGTTGCCGCTTCAGGTGCTTATATGGCCTCTTTGGCTTCTAATCATATCATAGCACATAACGGTACTTTAACTGGATCAATCGGCGTTTTAATGCAGGCGCCTAATGTTAGTGACTTGGCTAATAAGATTGGTGTAACGGTTAAAACCTACAAATCTTCTCCTGCAAAGGGTTATCCCAATTTAACTGAAAATTTTAATCAAGATTATGATAAGATTATTCAAAGCTCGATCGACGATTCTTTTAATTTCTTTAAGGGGTTAGTTGAGGCAAGAAGAAAAAATAGATTGCAACCAGAATATTACTCAGAAATTTTTGATGGCAGAGTTTTTACCGGGAGACAAGCCTTGGAGGTTGGGCTAATCGATGAAATTGGTTTTAGATCAGATGCTATAAAATATTTAATTAAAAAAGATCCACAATTGAAAGGTCTTTCTATTAGAGAAATCTCAATAGTTAAAAAAGAAGGTAAGCTAGTTGATGGTTTTTTAGGTATAATTCCTTTTTTAAATTCTATTATTACAAATAAAGTCATCGATAAAAACCAGGCAATAATGACAATTTTAAAGTGATTTTTGTTTGATATATTAAATTAATAATCTAGGATTTTGGCCTACTATTTTGCGAATAGCTGTGAGATAGCTATTGCTTTTATTAATTTTTTCTAAGATCTCTGCCAAGTTAAATGGCAGCATTTAATTTGGTTGAGGTCTTAATTTTACTAATCAATCTATAATATTTATGTCAAGTAACAACGAGATTTTTGAGAGAGTACAAAAAATTATTGTTAATCATCTTGGTGCTGATGAAGCAAAAGTAACTGAAAATGCTAGTTTCATTGATGATTTAGGAGCTGATAGTCTTGATCAAGTCGAGTTAGTTATGGCTTTTGAAGAAGAGTTTGGAGTTGAAATTCCAGATGAAGCTGCTGAAAAAATTACAACTGTAGGCAGTGCAGTTAAATATATCACAGAAAATATGTAATTCTGGTAATTTACTATAATTTTCTTTTAAACCCTGCGACTTTATAAGTTGCAGGGTTTTTTATTATTTAAAATATTCTTTTTTGATTCAATGTCTTCAAACACTATTGAAAATCTTAGCAAATTAATTGCTAAGCTTCCCAGCATGGGGCCACGAGTAGCAAAAAGAATAGTGTTAAACTTAGCATGTAATAAAGAAAAAACACTCATGCCGCTCATTGAAGAAATGAACAATTTGGCTAATAAAGTTTTTGCATGCAAAATATGCGGCAATATTGATGAGGGGAAAATATGTAAAATTTGCCTCGATTCCAAAAGAGATAATTCGATAATTTGTGTTATTGAAGAAGTGGCAGATTTGTGGGCCATTGAACGTACAAAAAATTTCCAAGGATTATATCATATTCTTGGAGGGAATCTTTCGGCTATGTCCGGTAATGATATTGAGGACTTGAATATTAATAACCTAAAGCAGCGACTTATTGATAATAAATCTATTAAAGAAATTATTATTGCTACTAGTGCCACTATTGATGGACAAACTACAGCTCACTTTCTTTTTGAAATATTAAAAGATTTTGATGTAAAATTGACTAGGCTATCACATGGTATACCAATTGGAAGCGAGCTTGATTATCTAGATGACGGTACTATATCTATTGCTTTTAAATCTCGATCTGAATTCTAAATTCTGTAAACGCCAATTTGGGTTTAAGAAATGATACCAAAATTTGTTGATTTGTAGAGGTCTTTTTTGGTATTAGCCTGGCGCCGGGTTTCCACCATCGGTTTTTGTAGCACTAGAGCCAACCCCTCTTGAGCTAGAAGCACTACTACTTCCAGCACCAGAATTACTAGCAACGTGCTTGCCGCCTTCATTTACAGAAATGCCAGCTCTAGATTTTTTACGCGCTTTATTAGCAATTGCTCCGCCAGCTTTACCCGCTCCTCCTTTTAAAGCTCTAACAGCACGTTTTTGCATTGACGCAAAAGCACCACCACCTTTTTTGAAAATTGAATTACCATCCATTGACATCATATCCAATTTTGAACCTGTCAAAGCGGCAGAAATACCAGGTATCTCATTAATAAACTTATTAAGCAAATATATCATCAACATCGCTTTGAGTAAATGTAATATTTTTGTGCCAACATCTCCTGAAAGAAGATTGACAATAATTGGTATTGTTAATCCAATAATTTCAAGCCCAGGAACTTTACCAAATTGGTCGAATCCAACTAGGCAAGCTACACTATCTTCCATTGGATTTTTTATTATTGCATAATCATCACCATATTGCAAACATTGCTTATAAAGATCGCCATCTTGCTTGGTCAATTTACGACCATTTTCAACACTTAAATGTTGGCATGTTGCTTGGCAATTAATGGTTTTGACGTTTTTATTTTTACCAAAATCATCAAAAGTGGCACTACCTATTAGTAGTTTATCCATTGTCGTTAATACGATAAAAATATATGCAGCTAGAAATAATGGTTGCAAACAAAAGCTAATTAAAGCCATAAACCATTTCTTAAAAGCATCTTTAGTTTTATCGAACAACATCATCAAAAATATGAGAGGCGAAACAAAAACCATCAAAATAATTGCTAGCGCTGAACCAAGGAATATATGCAAAGATTTTAAGGTTATTACGATCAAATATATACCAAAAATTAAGAGAACTAAAGAAAAATAAATTCCAATCGGCCCAGTAAAAAACCCTGCCAGAATAAGCAAGAAGATATTAGCAACACTAGCCGTTGGGCCAAAACCAAGATATTTTGCTATTTTGCAGTCTAAAGTGTCCCACATTGCGAGATACTCTTTACCTTTAGGATAAGGATCGGTAATTGCATTAAATTCAATTGTTTGAGTATCTTCGTTTAAAATTAAATTACCGAATTGACATCCATCTCGCTTTTTTTCATCAGAAGGTGTAATCATCTTAAATAAGATAGAAGATAGTTCAGATGAGGTACTATAAACGCCATTAAAAAAAACTGATTGCCAAGCATTACCCATGGTAAAATACATGATGAAAGCAATTTTTAATACATAGGTAATAATCTCTTTTTTCTTACTAATATCGACCATTCCAGCAAGAACCTTAGCCCCAAAAAACATTATCGAGACTGACAAAACCAGTAGCACAATTTGCTTCATGCTTTTTTGAATTTTTTCAAAAAAAGAGTTATTTTGTACTTTGCCGCCTTTTTGATGGTATAGAAATCCACCATCAGCTGAACTTTCAATTTTAGCGTATCCATTTTCACATTCTTCATTTTGGTTTGGATATTCTGAACTTATACTACACTTACTATGGCCTACTCTATTAAAAAAAAGATTTTCTATGGTTTCTTTAACACATTGAGCAATTGGAGCACTAAAATTTTTTAACTTTCCCGCAACAATACCACTATTAAAATCATAAGTATTCTTAGAGTCGCCAATAAAATTGATGCAAGCTCTAGACATATATGGCGAATAATTTCCAACTATTTGGCCCTGATTATCAGCAATAATTGTACAATGTTTTAGATATTGACAATAATTACGGCATTTGCCGGCTTTGTAGTTTAAGGTGCAATCTGGATTTCTAATTTCACTACTGCGACAATTACTTGCGGTATCTTGGTCGATATTATTGTACTGCGAAACGTCAGAGGTATTTGGATCAAAATCAGTTTTTTCTGGTAGATCTACAGATGTAAGATTTTTTCTTATACCATTTTGTTCGTAACTGTCAGAATATTTATCACAAGACTCATTGCCACCACCTACAGAAAAATTAAACGGACAAAAATCATAGCTTTCGGCACAAAGCATATTTTCATATTTGAGCTTCACTGAAAAAACCCCACTATCCACCGAATTCTTTATTGAGCATTTAGAATTGGCTTTACAAAAAACAACTCTATCTGTCCTATCGGCACAACTCTCTTGCGATGTATCACAATCTGAATATTGTAAACACATATATTCCTCACTCCTTTTTCGACAACAATTATAAGCCTCTTCAAGATGTTTAACCTTATCTCCTGAGTAATGAGGAATCGCCAATTTATATTTTTGACAATTAAATGCTCCAGGCAACAAGCCTCTTAAATAATATCTTTGTTTTTGGTACTTCTCTTTATTATCTTCTGCAGTTGAAGTTGGATCAAGACAAGGCTGACTACCGTCACCCGGATTATCTTCATATTCCATACCATTAAAAAACCATTCGCGACATTCTTTTGATCCCTCGCCTTTTTCTATGTCACCACAACCCTTACCATTGCTTTGCGCTGCTCTGTCATTAATTTTATTAAATAGAGTTTCTTTATAACCGCTATATGTGATATTTAAAGCATTTTTACTTTCTGGATTAGAGCTTGAAGTTATCCATCCGTTTCCGCAGACACTTACTCTGTGATAAAAATTCTTTGCTCTTTCATATTGAATACCAATCCCTGCTAAAAATGAATTGCTATATGTAGCTGTACCAAATGCAAGTGCCGCTTTACACTTGTTATCAGGTGATGCGGCTGCTTTTTTTGAGCATAAACCAAAATAATAAGCATCTTTGACTAGATTGGGATAAGGGGAAACAATTTTGTTAACAGAACAAGCTGAAAGAGCGCCTTGCAAGGCAGCTTTTGCAGTAATATAAGTTGATAAAATGGCAGCACAATGGGGATTTGAAGTAATAAAATCATATTCTTTGGCTTGCTCGTTATTACCCAAAGGGTTAAAAGTACCATTAAAGCCATCTACTACTTCCCCTTCTTCGCTGCATTGCCTGAGATGACCGACACCCTGATTCTCATCTGCAAATGTTAAATTCGAGACTAGTAAGATAGATATGAAAAAAATTCTAGTAAATATTTTAGGTAGATCAATATTTTTCTTAAAATATTTTCTAATGAAGTTTTGACTAGTTTTCATAACTAAACTTTGGCAGATCTTTGATAAAAAATTGGCAACCAATCATCTGGATCATCACCCACCTCTTGAATTATTGAATCAAGCAATAATACGGTCTCCAACCTACCAGAAAGAACTCTTATCGCTTCTTCCATTCCTCCCAAATCAACTCTTGCAATTACCCCGTCATTATCTTGCTTTACCAAGAAGAATCTAGTGGCAGGATCTGTAGTCCTTACCAAATTAAACTCTCTTTGCGATAACATAAAAACACTTCTATAAATTTCAGTAGCTTTAATGTTTGGCAGAAAAATTTGGGTTGCTGTTTGTTGCACCAAAGTATCAGAAATATCACTTTTTGCAGCATCTTCTACCGACTGAGTAGCAAAAACTACAAAAGTATTAAGTTTTCTTAAAACTTTTAGCCAGTCCCTAATTTTAGGTGCAAAAATTGGATTATCAATTAATGCCCATGCTTCATCGAGTACAATCATAGTTGGCGAACCATCAAGTGACTGTTGTATTCGATGAAATAAATACAGTAGTACCGGTCCAATACTTTGTTTATCTTGCAAGATATTCGCCATTTCAATACCAAATGTTCGCGCCGAACTAAAATCTATGACATCCTGTGCATTATCAAAAAGCTTAGCATGTGAACCAATACTATGCCACATTTCTAACCTTCCTGATAAAGTACCAGGTCCACCAATTCCCATAAATGGGGCAATATTTCTTAATCTTCTTTGTTCGAATGGCAACTTATAATTACCATCAACCGCCTCTTTAATTCTATCAACTTCATGAGCTGGTAGAGGTTTTTCGTCTTCTGCTACTAAAGTCTTAAGAAACTCAATTAAAAAAGAACGATTAGCAGCATTATCTTCTAACTGAAAAGGGTTAAAACCAGATTTTTTTGCAACATCAGGCACCATATAACGCCCTCTAATAGCCCTAATAAATATTTCGGCACCACGATCCTTATCAAAGAAAAACAATCGACCGTTAAATTTTTGCGCTTGGGCACATAAAAAATTTAGTAATACTGTTTTACCACTTCCGGTTGGACCAATAATCATAGTATGTCCCACATCTCTAACATGAAAATTAAAGAAAAATGGCGTACCAGAAACGGTGTTTAATACTGTAACAGCATCTCCCCAATGGTTATTAGCTCTTTTACCCGATGGATAATTGTGAAAGGATGCAAAGCTTGCTAGATTTAAAGTGTTAATAGTACAGCGACGCGCCATATATTCTTGATTACAGGGAAGTTGTGCCCAGTAAGCTGGCTCAAGATTTATTTTTTCACGAACTCCAACAATACCAACATTTGAGAACTCAACTACACATTGTGAAAGCGCTGATTCAAGAGATTTTGGATCATCTTCTAAGCATAACACAGTAAGATGATGATTGCCAAAAGCAAACTCACCACTCATTGCCGAATCAAGGGCGCTGTCAATTTCGCCAATTTGAGATGTTGCCACATCTTGCGATTGAATTAACCTTCTTTGCTGAAGTTGCATCGAGCTTATAGCAATCATGCGATCAATAAAAGAGAAGGATTGACTAATGATAAGTTCATAAGGCAATTGCATGAAACCATCAAGAATTCCAGCATGAGTTGATGGACGATATTCTTTTACTGATACAATACCAGCAAAACGAACGCTGGTTGGATTATGGATTTCAACAGTTTTTTTACCAAAATATAAACGACTTATTGGTAAATAATGTGAAATTGTTCCGATTGGCGGCCTCATTTGCTGAGAATATCCAGCATTAACTAATCTTGCTAAAAATTCTAGAGGTTCAGATAATATTCCCTTTTCGGTTTCAACAAGACCTAATAGCTCGGCACCGTAATTTGCAAAACCATTTACCACCCTTTCTGTCATTTCTTCAATCTCTTCAAAAGCGGCCTGCATATCGTACTCCCATGAAGATTTGTCGGCTTTATGTTGCAACATTTTAATAAATCTTTCGATAAATGCTATACTTGACTTTTCCTTGCCACGAATAATGGTAATATAGTGTTCATTAACATAGCTCCTATCGTCAGAATGCTTATATTTCCATTCTTGGTTAACTTTTTGAGAAAAACTATCAGGCATATTTCCGTCGGGAAATCCCTTTTCTTTCCTTCTGATAGTATGGAAATATAGTGAAAAATTGCCAGTAGACATGGCTTTTAGCAAGTTATTACGAGAGTTCTTCTTAAGATCTATCTCCTCATCATCCGCTGTCTCAAAGGCAAAACCTCTAACTTTAATAACTCTTACTAATTCATCTTGATAAGTTAAGATAGTGTCTGAATTCCAATGACATCTATAAGGAATAAAATGAGCAATCGATACCTCATTAGCTGAAATATTTTCTGTATTGGCTTTAACTGTATTTAACAGCATTAAGATTAATTTTGATTAATTAATTTTGATTTGTTCGTTTTTATTGGCTTATTTGATATGGTCAACCAAAATAAAAGCAATATCACAGGCAACCCTAAAAAAGTTGAAAAAATAAAGAATTTAAACCATCCTAAATTTTGAGCAAAGATGCCAGCCGTCGAAGAAAATAAGCTTCTGGCAATTGTAGTAATTGAAGCTAATAATGCATATTGAGTGGCACTATATTTTTTATTACATAAACTACTAAGATAAGCTACCAGCGCAGCATCACCTATGCCGCCGCTAAAATTTTCAACAAAAACCACGATATAAAGGGAAGTTAGACTAATATCATTAATTGCTAGATAGCAAAATGCTAAATTTGAAATTGTTTGAGCAATTGCAGCAATCCATAAAGTTTTTAGAATATTAATTTTTTTAACTAGAATACCACCAAACAAAACCCCGAACAATACCGCAAACAATCCAAATGTTTTTAAAGCAGTAGCAATATCAATTTTGGTGTAACCAATATCTAATAAGAAAGGTACAAAAAGATTGCCAGCAAAAGCATCCGCCAGTTTAAAGAAAAAAATTAATGGCAATATTATATAAGGCCTGTTACGCCTTGTTAATATATCTAAAAATGGAACAATAACAAATTTTCTAAACCAAGACTTAAAGCAGATATATTTAGGATTAAAATTTTGCCTAGTCTCTTTTATTTTAAGAGTAAAAACAATGCTACTTAGCATTATCAATCCCATAATAAAGTAAACTGCTTGCCAAGATACTAACTCTGCCAAAGCTAAAGCTCCAGCACCAGAAATAAGCAACGCTAGACGATAACCATAAATATAAAATCCAGAAGCCAAACCTTGATCTTCTTTTTTAATAAGCTCTATCCTATAACCATCAATAACTATGTCTTGACTTGCAGAAAAAAAAGCAATCATCACCGCAAAAATAGCAATATAAAATAAGCTAGTAAAAATTGTTGCCACACCAAGCAAAGAGATGAATAAAGCAAGAAATATCTGAGTTAAAACGATCCATGATTTGCGATGGCCGATCAACTTGGTAAGTAGTGGAATTTTGTAAGAATCTATTATTGGCGCAAAAAAGATTTTCAAACTATAAGGAATAGTAACAAGTGCAAAAAAGCCAACTGTTTTAATGTCAAAACCTTTTTCAACCAGTAAGGCTTTTAGAGTAGATAATATTAAAGACAATGGTAGTCCCGAAGTTAAGCCGAGAAAAAAAATTGCCAGAAATAATTTGTATGAATTTAATTTTTTATACAAAATTACAATTATTTTTATTTACAAAATTTTTTGTAAAGGTTGGAATAGCTTGCTAGCACTAAACTAATTTAGGCACTTGCAAATAACTTAATAAATATAATCATAAGTATTAACTTCAATTGAAATGAAGTTATTTATTACTCAGAGCATAAATTAGTAGATTTTTACAAGAAGATTTTTCTTTTAGGTTTATTTAAAAAATTCCTGTAATACTGGGGTTATTACGAATTTTTTTAATAAAAAATAAAAGGAAAATATTGCAGTAAAAATCTAC